>CAZWUO010000123.1:0-11292 GCA_964636675.1 uncultured Ectothiorhodospiraceae bacterium | reverse complement strand
TGGGTTCATCGATACGCTTAATGATTCTCATTAAGCGCTCTATATTACTCACCCGATCCGCAATGATTAATGTATTGGTTTGTGCATGAGCAGCAAGATGACCTTGTGGAGGAACGAGAGGCCGTAGTATAGGAACCATTTGAGCGGCGGCTATGTGTTTAATTTCGACAACCCGAGTCACCACGTCTTCGCCAATGCCTTCACCGGGTGTCCCCGCATGTTTGGCATCCGCATCCGGTAAAATTTTTATCACGTCACCCGTTTCAACGGCGGTAAATCCATGCACATCTAAAATAGCCAAAAAAACCTGATACAATTGATTGGTATCCAATGGCTTGGAAGAAATAATCGTCACTTTACCTTTAACCCGGGGGTCAATAATAAAGTTTTTCCCCGTTGCCTCTGCCACAGTGCCGATAACCGCATTTATATCTGCGCCTTTCATATTCAGCGTTATACCTTTAGCAAAAGCATTATTGAACATTAAAAAATAGGCAATAAACAGCATACAACAAACACTGCACAGAACTTGACGACTGCGTAGCGTGTTTTTCACGGGTTTTGTTTGATTGTCACAAACCATTTTGATCATTATTAACTTCCTAAATCTAAGAATCTGTAAAATATAAGGAGGACATCTTATTTATCCATTCTTCACAAATCCTGAGCTTTTTATTGCGTGTATTCGTTCTCAGCTAATCTAATTTAAAGGCACTACAAAGGTTTGTGCCACACCATCGCGAATAACGTTAACCGAAACCTCAGTTGCATCTGTTACTTTTTGCATCACTTCCAAACCCTTTAATGGGCTATTCAGTTCAATACCATTAACAGCGGTCACTATATCCCCTGGCTGTAACCCAATCTGATCCATTAACTTTTTATCCTTGCCAGGAAATATTCTGTATCCCGATAATTTGCCAGCAGTGCGATAAGGCTCAGCACGCACAGCATTCATTAATGACTGTGGATCATTTATCAAAATTTCACGATAATTAGTTAATGCTTCTCCGACTTCTGCTCCAAGACTTGTCACCTTGGCGTGAGATCGACCACTCCTTCTATTGGTAGTGCGTCGACTGCTTGAACGCGATTTCTGCGCCGACACAAAACTTTTTGCCGATCCATCCGGGATTTGATCTTGCGGCAATCTTAACGTTTCAAAACGATTATTGTGTAGCAATATCACTCGATCTTCGTGAATTTCTTTGAGCACCGCACCGCCCGGCAAACTGGCCTCAATATGATAGGTTTCCTCATTTCCTGCTCGATCAGAAATAATAGCAAGATTTTTAATACTGCTACCTGCGATCACTCCTCTCAGGGTCAGGCGTAATTGGGTATCTGGCGCTTCCGTTGGCACAACGGAAGCTCTCGGCGCTTGCTTTGATACAACCCCAAACAAGTGCAAATTGGCCAAATTTCCAGCCATTGAGGGTGAGCGATGCACATTATTGCTTGCAACCTGGCTTTTTGTCGCAATATGCGGCACCGGCGACTGCTCTAGCGTGGGAAGTAATTTCCAAGTGATTGCAGCCAATGTATACCCAACGGCAATAATCAAAAGAAGACTAACCAAATCAGGTAATTGCGCGGCAACTCTGCCCAAGTTTATGGGCAATTTTATGTTATTTAATTCAATTGAAAACATTTACTTCTTCAAGGTAATAAATCATGTATAGGCTGCCCTCACAATATCTTGAGACCTTAGCCCATTCGTTCATCAGAGTTCGCTCTAATACGACCATATCACTCTATTTTACTTAGAAATTTGGAACATACTAAGGAATGAATGAATGTTTAATGGAGAACATTCAGTGTAAATTCTTGAATTACGACTCACAATAATGGCATTAGTTTAAAACATTTAGATCCACATAAGAAATATTTCGAGCAAATTACATACCTAGTACATTGCCAGCCTCTTTTTAACGGGTCAGTTTTCATGGCACCAACAGTACGCTTTTAGGCGAGGCGCGCTTCGCGCAGGGTTTAAGGATGCAAAGGCATTACTCTGAGAGGTGTCTCACCACGCCTGCCTAAAAATTGCCCAGGCTGGTTTTTTTCACGGCTTTGAATGCTTGACGACGACCCCAGATTCAGCGCATCACTCGCGGACATATAAACACCATGCGTACTGCCTTTTTCTACTTTTACCGTAATTTGACCAGTGATCATCGAAGGTAGCTGAATATGGTAATACAGCGTTTTATCCGCATGCGCCTTCAAGGATAACTCTGTGACCTTTTCACCGGAGATCAAACTCACCCCCCTAGGTAATGTTAAATACACCTTGATATCAGATACAACAGGACTTACAACCACTGCACGCAGCCAAACTAATTGGCCCGCAATGATTTCGTTATCGGCGACGAGCTGTACAGATAACGACGGCAAAGGTTTCGCGTAAACCGTAGCCCCTCCCGTGAAAAGCAACATCGACAGAAAAAATATCCCTGTTCTATAGGTTTGCATCATCAACGAACTCATGGAAGCGCCTCAATTAATAAATCATAATCACCGTATCTTCCTGCAGAGGGATAAGCGTTTGCTCCCACAGGTGAAGAAATTTCAACATAATAGATACCTGTCGCTGGCGCTGTAAACTCTACTTGAGACGCCAGCGCGGTTGCATTATTAAAAACTCGAAAACCACCACATGCTGGATCATATTGCTCATATAATGATGGATTAGCATCATCATTCTCCGCTGACCCTACCAAGCTTCCTTGTGCATCCAATACGCGCAAATAAGTATCCGCACCATTTGACAAATTCAATGTCTTTACAGAGTATTTTATGTCTTGCAGGGTATTAAACCCAATAATATCAATATCGGCGACATCACGCTGATACAAGGTATGGCTTTCGGCAATGCCTAAAGCAAGCACACGCGCACTGTTTATGTCATCATCGCTTTCAAAATCATCTTCACGATAGCTAATTTTTCGCTCTAACAAAATATTTTGCAAGCTTAAAACTTCGCTCATCGGCGGCTTATTAAGTTGCAACCAACCATCCCAGAAAGCTTCAAAATTAACCACACCGCCTAAGTTATCAAAATAATTTTCAAACACTTCCCAAATAGGCTCCACACCATAAACATTGTAGAAGCCCCATAATACCCTAGAAATAGCGACCTCACTTGCCGCAGAAAAATAGACATCCGGGGACAAGGTATTTATATCAAAGCTTAATTGAACACCGTTAAAAACCGTATCGACATAATGTGTCATCGACATGCCGGGTGCCGTAGACAACAATTTTTTTCGGTTTTCGTCTTGGTTTAGCCAGTCCTTTAATACCAGTGGAAAAAAATCTCCCCAACCCTCGCTCCATGCTAAGCGCAAATCCAAATCCGTACTATCTAAGAAATGACATCCTCCCGGGGAATCATCTCGCGATAAAATAAATGATAAGTAATGTGCAAATTCGTGCCACAACACATCGTCATCATATTCATCCGTATCATTTAACTCATCGTTAAATACATATATGCCCTGACCATTTTTGCAGAAAACCAAGTCTTTCGCAGTGCAATAATAAGTGCCGATATTCTTATTTTTGGTCCAAAATGCTTGCAATACAAAATCTTGCTGCTGGGTAAACGTTTGGAAAAACTCGGCGCCGGTGACCAGCACATCTAGAATATTAAAACTACCCGTAAATTCGACACTCGATAACATATCGATACTTAGTGCAGTAGAATCTATCGGGCTTACAAAACCATAGAGCTGGTTAGCAGAGTCTCTTACTTCAAAATCAAAACCAGACTCCGCATTTGTTTTAGCCAAAACATAGAGGTCATATTCTCTAGTAGCGGGTAAGCTGACACTAAATTTTCCGTTTGCATCCGTTGTCAAAGTGTGCTGAATATTGCCATTTTTATCCACTACATCGAGCAAGATAAAACGCGCCGCTTTAAAGACGGTTGCACCGGTAAAGCCATTCACATCATAGATTTTATCTTCATAACGCACTGCCCCGGAAACAACGTTGGTCGTGTAATCAACAATAATCTTTACGCTTGCCTCAAGATTACCCAAGCGCACTACGATTATTGTTTCACCAACCGCTTTAGCCATGACAGTACCTAAACTATCAACGGTCGCGACTAATTCATTTTCGCTGCGCCAAGAAAAATCAAATTTTGTGTCGATGACATTATCATCTTTATCAAAAACATTAATGCTAATTTTTTTTTGCGATCCCGGTTCCCATAACTCCAATTGAGTCACATTAGTCACCAGCTTTCTGTCATCTTCATTTTTTGCGCAGGATGAAAAAAAAAACAGTAGCAGCAAGCCAAAACCTATTAATCTAAACAAACTCAAATTACCTTTTTACAAGAAGCCCACTACTTGATTATTGCAACGCACGAAATCTTGCATTATTCTGCAAATACTGCGGCATAGGTAGGACATTAGAAACGTCTATTCATTCAAATAACATCTTCAAGCGGTCAATATTCATACCTAATACGTCAGAGTATACTTCATTTTCATCAATTTACCTGAATAATCAAACTACTATGGCTAGAATTGGAATTGACTTAGGCGGCACTAAAACCGAAATACTGGTCTTAAACAATGATGGTTCGGAATATTTGAGAAAGCGTGTCAACAGCCCACAAGGTAGCTACGCAAAAACCCTCAAAATGTTAACCGATCTTGTTATCTCCACTGAGCAAGCGCTAGGACTCAGCGCTACAGTCGGAATTGGCACCCCGGGCGCCATTTCCCAACAACATGGCCGGCTAAAAAACTCAAATTCCACCTGGCTTAACGACCAGCCATTGTGCGCTGATCTTGAGCATGCATTGCAACGGCCGATTCGAATATTGAATGATGCAAATTGTTTTGCCTTATCCGAAGCCACTGATGGCGCAGGAAAAGAAGCTAACACCGTCTTTGGCGTTATTATCGGCACCGGAACCGGAGCTGGTGTGGTCATTAACCAACAGATACTCGAGGGGGCAAACCGCATCGCTGGAGAATGGGGACACAATCCTCTGCCATGGCCCGATGCAACAGAAACCTTGGGGAGAAAATGCTATTGCGGCAAACAAAATTGTATTGAAACCTATCTTTCAGGCCCAGGCATGCAGCATGATCACCTCAGTCAGAATAATGAGTCCCTAACACCAATAGAGATAGTACAACGCGCCAACAACGGTCATTCAACCTCGATGCAAACATTGCAACGCTATGAAAAAAGATTAGCCAAATCCTTAGCACATGTGATTAACCTGCTTGACCCAGAAGTGATCGTATTAGGCGGAGGCCTGTCGAATATTGAATCACTTTACACCAACGTACCCAAATTATGGACTGATTATATTTTTTCATATGAAGGCAATACAAAATTAGTCAAAGCCTTACATGGAGATTCTAGTGGTGTACGGGGTGCTGCACGGTTGTGGCCGGCTAGTACTACTTCGGAGGACTAGGGGTATTGGCTTTTGAGTTTACAAGTAGCTATACCAGGGGCAGTGTTTTATCTGGATTAAGAATATTCTTGGGATCAAACACCTCTTTTAACGCATGCATTAGCTGCAAACTATTGGGATCAATTTCTCGATCGACAAAATCGCGTTTTTCAATCCCTACACCATGCTCGCCCGACAGACTTCCATTCAGGCTAATCACGCAATCGAACACCTTATCCAAACACTGATAAGCCCGACTAAGCGCTTGCGGATCATCAGGATTAACGAGTAAATTGACATGAATATTACCGTTTCCAGCATGCCCAAAATTGACAATTTTTATTTGATACTGAGCACTTAAATATTCCAGCTTTTCAATCAATGCTGGAATCTCAGAGACCGGCACAACAACATCTTCATTAATTTTTTTGGGCGCCACATTTCTAAGTGCCGGAGACAATGCTTTACGTATTTTCCATAATGCATTTATTTCAGCTGCAGTTTTTGCTTCAACAAATGAAATCAAACCCTGATTAGTCGCAGCCTGTTGGATACTCGAAGCTGCGTCGGCAACACCCACAAAACTGCCATCAATCTCGATCATTAACATGGCGCCTGCGTTTTTAGGTAAATCCGCATCGGCATAATCTCGCACCATATCAATCGCGGCATGATCGATAAATTCCAGCGCGCTCGGGGTTATTGCTTGCGCCATAATAGCGGACACCGCTTGTGCTGCCGAATGAATATCCGCATATACTGCTTGCATCGTCATCTTAGTTTCAGGCAGCGGGGTTAATTTTAACGTTGCTTCAGTAATCACTGCAAGCGTGCCTTCTGAGCCTATGATTAACCGCGTAAGATCATAACCAACGACGCCCTTAGTCGTATAGGTTCCCGTTTTTATTTCTTTACCTGCGCCAGTGATCGCGCGCAAACCGAGGGTATTTTCCCTGGGCGTGCCGTATTTTACGGCCCTGGGTCCGGCTGAGTTATACGCTAGATTGCCTCCAATAGTACAAAATGCAGCACTTGTTGGATCCGGTGGCCAAAAAAAACCCTGCTCGCCAACCGCATTTTGCAGCGCTTGATTGGTCACCCCCGGCTGGACGATAGCAACGCGATTTTGCGCATCTACCTGAATAATTTTGTTCATTCTTTCCAGCGAAATAACAATGCCCTGTTTATTAGGAACCGTAGCACCCGTGGTTCCCGTACCTCGTCCACGCGGCACAATGGGAATATTTTCTTCATTACAGAGCTGAATAAACGGGCGGATTTCCTGAATACTGGTGGCAAACACTACGGCATCCGGCAAGGCGAATTGGCGACTATTATCATATCCATAGGCCGTGCGCTCTGCCTCATCCAGCAACACATTTTCTGACCCAAAAATGGCCTGCAACTGCTTTGTCAGCGTATGCGGCAATACTGATTGACTCACAAATTACTCGACGTTAGCTTGAATGGGAGGCGCTAAAGAATGCGGGAGTAGCTTTATATCATCTTCATCGTCACGTGAAAAAACATCTTCTGAATCAGAGGGTTTTGGCGCTTTGCGCAGCTTAGTCGCAGAAGCACGAACTACATCTTGCATTGCATCATCCATTGTCTCAAACAATGGAATGACCTCTTTAACCCCGACTAAACTATCTGCTGCATCTTTAGTATCGCGTGCTTCTTCTGGGGTAACAATCCCCATTAAATAAACTACGCCATCCGAGGTAATCACTTTTGTGCGCGCAAACAAGCCTTTATCAACGATAATATTAGCTTTAACTTTGCTCGTTATCCAAGCGTCTCGGGTACGGCTTGACCAGCTCCGCGGCTGTGCAACACGAATCTCATTATAAACTTCGCGAACGTTGCGCAAGGAATAAACAATATTGCCCGCATGTTCGCGCATTTTGGCCGTTGGTGCTTCACCACTCAACAACACAATACTGTTAAAACTCGAAACCTGGATATTGACCCGAGTACCTAATATTTTGTCCGAATAAATCGAGTCCGTGGCACGCATTTCTATCCCTTGGTCACGGATTACGTCTTCAAATGTTCTGCGATCTTTGACAATAGTAGCCCCAAAACCCGCCACCGCACCGCCTACGATGAATGGCGAACACCCCGACAGAACAATTACCGAAGTCATTAATAACAGAAAAAACGGTAGTATTTTTATTGATTTCACTTTATCCAACAAATCGAGATAACCTATTTTTATTTACGGTGAGAATCCGGTTATTGTACATTTTTAAAGCTCTCCATCAAACGCATTATTAATCCACGTTATTTCTGGGTTCGGGTACTCGCCACAAAGCGCCAGCACATCAAACCGAATAGCCCATTCCTCGTATTTTTTGTGGATTTTAAGGAAATATTCCGTCGTTGCAATCACTTTTAGCTGTTTTCGTCGATTGACTGTTTCTTGCGGCAGCCCAAAAGCGCTTAATCTTCGATATCGAACTTCTACAATAATAAGCTTGCTTTTTTGTACTGCCACAATATCCAGCTCACCGTAACGTGAACGAAAATTACGCTCAATAATCTCACATCCTTGTTTTTCGAGGTAAGATGCTGCAAGTTTCTCCGCCCACGCCCCTCTTTGTAGATGAACAGCCAAAATCAAAACCCCTTAAGTTTTAAGGACTCGCTGCAATCACCGGATTAGCACTCAGTAAAACAGGACGACCTCGCACAAATTTAGCCCAGGACAATCGCCGAGTAATCATGTTGTTATCGTTCATTTGCAATATTCCAGTATTTCCCCGAAGTTGTGCATTATTGTTCGCCCGCATCCAATTCAAATAATTTAATAAGTGGTAAGAATCTGCCCCAAGTGCATACAGACGACTCAATTTCTTGAGTTCTGTAGGTCTTGCAGCAGACACATCTTGTTTAACCTGTGGATCATAAACCGTCCCAATCGTCCAGGGCATATCGCCGATAACCACATTATTCAAATCCCTATCCGCTTTTCTATCTTGAGTACCACTAAAAGCATGCGATGTTGCATAGATAGCAACCCCTCCTGCACGATAAAATTTAAGTTGTGGCGGAATCAATCGAGCTTGCCGCGGAAATGCCGCCATAAAAATCATGTCTACATCTTGCCGGCGCCGAGGTTCAAATCTCAAATTAACACTGAGTTCTTTACTCAATCTATTCCGCCGGTCTTCACTTTGATCAATATTTAATAATTTCTTAATCGGTGTAGAAAAATCACTGTCTGCCGGTTTATAGGCTTGTTCACTCACGATGGTTCCGCCCAGATCTTCCCAAGTTCGCCGAAACGCATCGTATACTCTTTCACCCCAACTCCCTTGTGGATAAATCGCAGCCACTCGATTGTGTCCGTCCAGCCAGGCCCGATGTGCAATTTGCTCAGCCTCATGCTCTGGAGCAAGCGCAAATTGGAAAAAATTTTCGGCCATACCGGGTAAAACATCGATGTGATTAAGGGCTACTGTGGGGATACTAACCACACCACTATTGACTAATATTTGTAACGCTTGTTTATTTAACGGCCCCACGACAACCGATGCACCCTCTTCCACGGCTTGCTCATATACCGCCATAACATCAATGGCATCGGGGCCCGTATTATAAAAGCTAAGCTTGGGCTTATTTGGACTTTCTTGCGCATAATAGGCAGCAAGAAATCCATCGCGAATCGCCACAGCCGCCTTGCTAAAAGGCCCTTCAAAAGGCAGTAACAACGCGATTTGCTCCAATGCAAGCGGCTGATCATCCGATGGTGGACTCATTGATGCTAATAACATCTCGGACACTGGATGCCCTGCGTTCTCCGCGCGCCAATTATCCAGCAGACCCGAAAGCCTTAGCGGATCGTGTGTCTTCTTAGTCAACGCCGCCAAGCTCACCCAACCTTGAACGACTGAGGAAGCAGACTCCTTTTTTATGCGTATTAATTCGGCCACTGAAAAAGTGGCCAAAGAAGCCAATAAAGCAATCTGATTCTCATCAATTTCTGCTTGCTCGGATAATAATGGCTCAAGCTCAATTCGCGCGAGATTCGCCGCAAGATACTGATTCGCTAAAACCAATACCGCCACTTGCAAACGCTGATAATCCAAACGCGACATATACACAGAAGGCGCAGCAGATAACAACTCGAATGTTTGTTGCGCGGCTTCGGGAGTGCGCTCCAAAATGGCGAGTCGAACTTTTAAGAATTGCCAATATTGCTCAACTTCGGCGGGTATTTCTGCATCCATGCGCAGCTCTGCTAATACTTGCTCAGCCTGCACGAGCATTTTAGCTTTCAATAACATACTAGCCGCACGCAGCTCCAATATTTGGCGCTGCGGCGAAGACGCTAATACCGCCGCTTGCCGGAAAAATGTCGCAGCTTCACGCCACTTTTCATCCTGCTCCAATGCGATAGCGCGTGAGACGGACGCACTCGAACCTCCAACATCCCCGCGCTGTGGTATTGTGCTACACCCTAGCAACGGCAATAACAAGTATATAATAAGCACTAAAAACAGATTACGGTTCATAAATGATCTTGTTTGCCTGTCGTTTTTCAATTATAAAAGTATGATCTGATGGAGGTTTAAGTGTCAAATCATGGTGAACTCTATATTGTAGCAACTCCCATTGGCAACCTATCTGATTTTTCGATGCGCGCCATTGAAACACTTAAATCAGTGGACAAAATCCTTGCAGAAGACACCCGTCATAGCAGGCCTCTGCTCAATCATTTTGCAATAACAACACCATGTATGGCTTTTCATGAGCATAATGAGAAAGCACTATTGGATAAGATTTGCGATGAAATAATCCAGCAAAAAAAATATGCCTTGATCTGCGATAGTGGCACCCCATTAATCAGCGACCCCGGTTTTCCATTAGTCCGTGAAGCACATGCACGGGGCATTAAAATCACCCCTATTCCAGGGCCTAGCGCCGCAATTACCGCCTTAAGTGCCGCTGGCTTAGCCACAGATCGCTTCTATTTCGAAGGTTTTTTACCCGCTAAAGCCACAAACCGGCGTAAACGTCTTGAACAATTATCTAATAAAACCAATACCTTAATATTTTATGAGTCACCTCATCGCATCACTGAAACCGTTTCAGACATGCTCAACATCATTGGCCCAGAACGCGAGCTCGTGATTGCACGCGAACTCACAAAACGCTTTGAAACCATTCATAAAGCCAATATTTTGGACATAAAAAACTGGCTCGCAGCAGATGACAATCAACGTCGTGGCGAATTTGTACTCCTATTGGCCGGTGCCGAACCCGCTCAAAAAACCACAGATGCGGAACTACAACTGGAAAAAGTGTTACCGCCCCTGCTTGCAGAGCTACCACTCAAACAAGCCGTCAAACTCGCGACGAGCATCACGGGCTTAAAAAAAAATGACATCTATCAAGCAGCCTTGGCGCTAAAAAAATAAATTTTATCCACCGGTTTTATTAAAAACAAGGTAGAATCCGCCCTGGAGTTGGCCAGGCAGTCGCGGTTGCGCCACTTTATAGTGGGAGCAACGGAGGAAAGTCCGGGCTCCGCAGGGCAAGGTGCCAGGTAATTCCTGGGCGGCGCGAGCCGACGGAAAGTGCAGCAGAAAAAATACCGCCGATGGCCGTTCATGACGGATCAGGTAAGGTTGAAATGGTGTGGTAAGAGCGCACCGCGCTGGTGGTAACACTCAGTGGCATGGAAAACCCCACCTGGAGCAAGACCAAATAGGGGGGCAAGTAGCTTGACTACGAGACGTGGCCCACGTTGTCCCCGGGTAGGTTGCTTGAGGGTCATGGTGACATGATACCCAGATGAATGACTGTCCACGACAGAACCCGGCTTATCGGCTGACTCCTTTTTCAAACGCATTAGA
>CAZWUO010000122.1:0-11325 GCA_964636675.1 uncultured Ectothiorhodospiraceae bacterium | reverse complement strand
GGATGAGGTGGTATCCCATTGCCGCCACACAGCGAGTGCATTGTTAGCGCTGTCGAGCTCTAATGCGACGTCTTTTGCCGTGTTGCCACTGGTGTCGAGGATTGCAGGTGTGGACCAACTAACGGACGATGCAGTGAAGCGAGATGTCCAAATGCTGCTAATAACAGGGCCGCATTGGATTTGACTGCTCTCATTATTGCAAGTGGTGGCCGGGTTTTCGGTTGCTGAGTCTACCCGTTGCCACACTGCGATGGCATTTCCATTACTGTCCATACGTACTTGCGGGTTTGTTGCGGGCAGGGTTCCGCTGTTTTCGACACTTGATATTGTCTCAGTGCCGTTAATTTTGCTTAAGGTATGAGTTTCAACCCAAATTCCATCTTGCAGTGTAGCCGGTGCGCTCCATAACTTGGAAGTAGTATTGTAGTAACTGTATTGCAAAGTATTTTGGCTGAAGCGGTAAAAGGTGGTGAACGGATCACTCTCCGTAAGATTTGCATTAGCCGGATCTGCGCGTTCTTCGGTGGACGTTTGCTGCCATAGAGTGATGACGTTTTTATTGGCATCGACGGAGCCATCTGCGGCGCCGATGTTGGCTTTTTGGCTTATATTAAAGGTTTTAGTCCAGGGGTCATCATTCGAATTAAGGCTGCATGAAAAAGCAAAAAGACAGCTTACTATTAGGGTTCCTGTGCGGATGATTTTTTGCGGTCTAAAGCACGTAGTCATTTACTTTGATCCTTGTTATCAATTGAGAGCATCCCCGCGATGTTGCAAGCATGATAATTTGCCATGATTGAGGCAAAAGTTGTTGGTATCCTATCATGATCCGGAGGCATTATTAAAAGTCGCATCATTAAGAGAGGCTGGTTTTATGGTGGAATGGCGAAACATTGAGCAGGTCATTGCTGGTTATACAGGCGTTTCATTTTCGGTGCAGAATGTCACTCGTGTGAGTGGTGGTAGCATTAATTCGTGTTGTATTTTATCCGGCGATTGCGGCAAAAAATACTTTGTGAAAATAAATAAACCGGCATTGCATGCCATGTTTGTGGCTGAAGCGAAGGGGCTTGCGCAAATAGCCAATACGCAAACAATAGCAGTGCCAGCACCGATTGGTGATGGTAAAGATGCGAGTAAATCTTTTTTAATCCTAGAGCATCTCGAGTTGGCCGGGGCATCACGTGGTTCGATAATTGAATTTGCGGAGCATTTAGCACAGATGCACTCTTGTACTGCGGAGCGTTTTGGTTGGTGTCAGGATAACACCATAGGGGCGACCCCGCAGACCAATACATGGGAGTCGGAGTGGGCCTCTTTTTGGCAGCAACATCGTTTAGGAGTGCAATTGGCTTTGGCTGAAAGCAATGGCTATGCGCGGCAGTTGCAACCGCAAGGTGATAAGTTATTGGCGGATATGTCCCAGTTTTTTAAAGACTATTTTCCACAAGCTGCGTTATTGCATGGGGATTTGTGGTCCGGTAATTATGGGTTTACGGCAACCGGAATCCCGGTCATATTTGATCCTGCGGTCTATTATGGAGATAGAGAAACTGATATCGCAATGACCGAGTTGTTTGGTGGTTTTGGTAGCGACTTTTATGCGTCATACAATGCTGTATTGCCCCTATCTTCTGGTTATCGAGTCAGGAAAAACTTATATAACTTATATCACATACTCAACCATCTTAATTTGTTTGGTGCGGCTTATTTGTCCCAAGCGGAAGGCATGTTAGATCAATTGTTAGCAGAAATCGCTTAGTGGGTTTCAAAAACGTGAGCAATCGGAGTGATGCCACGCATCGCTACTGATTGTTCGAGTTGATCTGATAATAGGCCGAAAGCGAGCGCATACTCCGTTGAGCGATGCCAACGCAATAAGGAAAAAAAATTATTAAAAACGATATAACTGGGGCCAGCAGCACCTTCGGGTTGGATGATGGATGCGAGAACGTCAGATTCGGTGATTGGCTGATTATTAATCCGTGTTATGCCGAATGATTTCAATGTTTCGATGCTGATTTGCTGTGTGATTCCGATGATCGAAGCGTCGATTTTCGGCGGCATTGTAATTTCATAACCCCAGGGTTTGTCGTGTGTCCATCCGCTGTGGTTTAACACATTTGCTGCGGAAGCCATACTGTCGGGGACGGAGTTCCATACATCTATTTCGCCGTCTGCGTCTTGGTCGACGGCATATTGCTGATACATTGAAGGTCGCAAATTTAATTGGCCAATCGTCCCATCGGATTTCGCTTGAAGTTGGCTTAATTCAGTGCTGCCTTGATTTATAGATTTTAATAGATTGAGAAGTTCTTGTTTGGCTTGGTAATCTTTGTGATTTTGATAAATGCGATAGACTAACGATTTAATAACGCTAATATCCGGGTGCGACTCTTTGTTAAAGCCCGTTTCCATTCCCCATAAGGTTAAGATGAAATGTTCGGAAATTTTGTATTTGTACGCTATTTGCTTGAGCAGTTCACGGTTTGTATGTCGAAAAAACGCTGCTTTGTGAATAAAACCTTCAGCGATTAATTGCTGCGCTGAGTTTTCTGTGAAGACATGACGTTTCTCGCTGTTTTGTGATGTAAATGTATCCGTGGTGTTATTGATTGCCAGATTAACAATTTCTTTGGGAAGTCCGCGATTGCTTAATTCGATTTTCAGCGTCTTTTTCCATCCCTCAAAATCGCTGAATGTCGGGGCAGTGCTCGCATTGGTGTTATAAAATGTGAGGCAAAGAATAATAACCAATTGAATATTAACTAATAATTTCGAATAAAACCGGGAAATAGTCATTTAGCACCTGAGAGAAAAGTTTTATAGAGGAAGCGGGTGAAAAATGTACAGATCCTGTCTTAAACCATTCTTACTCAGTGCGGTTACTATTCGTTTAAAACCAAGCGCCAGAGATCATTTTTGGAGTAGCAGCCTTGCCTGCAAACGTGTGTTAACCGGCCCTGGGGAGGTTAAGAAGACAATTATTGATCGGTTAAAGAGTGGTAATTTTGGGTATTTCATCGTTGGATACTGGCAGAAAAGCAATAACGCGGTTACAATAGCTTTTGCTTAAAAAACAATCGGAGCATATGAGTAAAAAAGTTTTTATAAAAACCCACGGATGCCAAATGAATGAGTATGATTCGGCCAAGATGTTGGATGTGCTCAATGACTCTCATGGAATGGAGTTAACTGATTCCCCGCAAAATGCTGATCTAATTCTCATTAACACCTGTTCTATTCGCGAAAAAGCGCAAGAGAAAGTATTCTCTCAGCTTGGAATGTGGCGCGAGTTAAAGTTGCAACGGCCAGATTTGGTCATTGGTGTCGGTGGCTGTGTTGCGAGTCAAGAAGGCAAGGCTATTCGTGAAAGAGCGCCCTATGTCGATTTGGTGTTCGGGCCGCAAACATTACACCGGTTACCGGAAATGTTAGCGCAAAACATGAAATCCAAGCGTGCTGTGGTAGATATTTCGTTTCCTGAAATTGAAAAATTCGATCGTTTGCCGGATCCTCGTGCGGATGGGCCTAGTGCTTTTGTGTCGATTATGGAAGGGTGTAGCAAGTATTGCACATTTTGTGTGGTGCCTTTTACGCGTGGCGAAGAAGTCAGTCGGCCGTTTGACGACATACTCAATGAGATCGCATTATTGGCACAGCAAGGTGTTCGAGAAATAAACTTGCTGGGGCAGAATGTGAATGCCTATCGTGGTTTGACCCACGATGGCGATCATGCGGATCTTGGTTTATTGATGAGTTATGTGGCATCCATAGAAGGCATAGACCGCCTACGGTTTACGACCTCACATCCGGTAGAAATGTCGGATAATATTATTCAAGCCTTCGCTGAAATTCCCGAGTTGGTGAGTCATTTACATCTTCCGGTGCAAAGTGGCTCGGATCGAGTTTTGGCTGCGATGAAGCGGGGCCATACGGCATTAGAATACAAGTCTATTATTCGAAAATTAAGAAAAGCACGTCCTGGTATTAGTTTGTCATCTGATTTTATTATTGGCTTTCCTGGTGAAACGGATGCTGACTTTACCGCGAGCATGAACTTAATTGCAGACATCGGCTTTGATCATTCTTTTAGTTTTGTTTATAGTTCGCGACCAGGTACCCCGGCCGCGAGTTTTGCTGACGATGTGCCGCCCGATGTTAAGAAAAAACGCCTTGCTATATTACAAGCCCGTATCGCGCAGATGGCGGCAGAGATTAGTCAATCAATGTTAAATACAACTCAGCGTGTACTGGTGGAAGGGCGATCAAGAAAAAACCCCGAGCATCAGTTAGCCGCACGTACCGAAAATAATCGAGTGGTTAATTTTTCAGGAAAAACGGATTTAATTGGATACTTTGTTGATTTAAAAATAACCGAAGTATTGCCTAACTCTTTGCGCGGAGAATACCTTGCGCTCAATGATGAGTATGAAAAACCTCGGTCAGCTATTGGGTATAATGTTTCGTGAAAACAAGTCTACGCTCCCCCGCGAATGTAAAACTGCAAACAGTATCCAACGATTTAGTCTTTGAACCAATCGATAACGAAGCATTAGCTAACCTTTGTGGTCAGTTTGATGAAAACCTAAAGCAAATTGAAAAAAGATTGAATGTTAGTATAAGTCACCGGGGCAATGCGTTCAGAGTTGAAGGGAATGAAAAAAATATCCGTTTGGCATCGGCATCGCTTAATAATTTGTATCAACAATCTCAGCAAATGCTTTTATCACCTCAGCATGTGCAGCAGTCATTGCAAGAATCCAATATGAATAGTTTATTACCTGAAAATAAAGCCGGTGCTGAATCGGAAGCATTAAAAATTCGGCGCAAAGTCATTTTAACCCGCGGCAAAAACCAGCTGCAATATATTGAAAAAATACGCGATCAAGATATCAATTTTGGGATTGGTCCTGCGGGAACGGGTAAAACCTATTTGGCCGTGGCCTCTGCGGTAGAAGCGTTAGAAAAAGAAGAAATACGGCGTATTATTTTGGTGCGACCCGCGGTAGAAGCGGGCGAAAAACTCGGCTTTTTACCCGGCGATATGGCACAAAAAGTTGACCCATATCTGCGACCTTTATACGATGCACTGTATGAAATGATGGGCTTTGATCAAGTTTGCAAGTTAATCGAGCGTAATGTGATCGAAGTGGCGCCGCTTGCGTTCATGCGTGGACGGACTTTGAACGAGGCTTTTGTTATTCTGGATGAGGCACAGAATACAACGGTTGAGCAGATGAAAATGTTTCTTACACGGATAGGGTTTGGCTCAACCATTATTGTAACCGGGGACGTCACCCAAACCGATTTACCCACACATTGCCAGTCTGGTTTACAACACGTAATGCATATACTAAAAGATATAAAAAATATCAGTTTTACGTTTTTTGACCAGAAGGATGTTATGCGCCATCCGATTGTACAAGATGTTATCGCTGCGTATGAAAAGAGCGAATGAATAAACCGGCGCTAACCAGGGTGATCGAGATAGAGGTGCAATTTGCAAAACCCGGTCTCCATGCTCCGAGTGTTGAATTATTATCGACTTGGGCGCAAGCAACGATTGATCTTTTTGCACAAGACAGTGTGATGACGATTCGAGTTACTGACGAAGATGAAATGCGTCAGCTGAATAGAGATTTTCGAAATATCGATAAAACAAGCAATGTGCTGTCTTTTCCGGCTGAGTTGCCCGCTGAAATAGCAGAGCCTTTGTTAGGTGATATTGTAATTTGTGCTACGATTGTTGAACACGAAGCATCGGCACAGAAAAAAAGCAGCGATGCACATTGGGCGCACATGGTTATTCACGGAACTTTGCACTTGCTTGGGCATGATCACATAGAGGATGAAGAAGCGGAAAAAATGGAAACGCTTGAAATTAACTTATTAAGTCAATTTGGTTACGCTAATCCGTATGTGGATAGGACTGGCGCATGATAAAGGAAGCGCGTAATGGTAACCCGGACGTAAAGTCGTGGTTGGATAAAATAAGCCAGGCATTTAGCGGTAGTGAGCCTAGAGATCGAGAGCAACTTATTGAGTTGTTGCGTGAATCTGAACACCGAAATCTGTTGGATGCCGATGCGCTGGCAATGATAGAGGGCGTATTACAAGTATCCGAAATGCACGTGCGTGACATTATGGTACCGCGTTCGCAAATGGTTGTTGTAAAGCGGGATGTTCCGCTTGAAGAGTTTTTACCCGCTATCTTGGAGTCTGGGCATTCACGATTTCCCGTCATTGATGGAAATCGTGATGAAATCATTGGTATTTTGCTCGCCAAAGATTTGTTGGCATGTTTTGCAAATCAAAATGAAAAAACGTTTGATATAAGAGACATTATGCGTTCTCCGGTATTCATTCCTGAAAGTAAGCGACTCAACGTGTTGTTGAAGGACTTTCGATCAAATCGAAATCATATGGCCGTCGTCGCCGATGAGTTTGGTGGAGTTGCAGGACTGGTGACGATTGAAGATGTATTAGAGCAAATTGTCGGTGAGATAGAAGACGAATTTGATGTGGATGATGAGTCATTCATTAAATCTTATGATAGCAATGTATTTTCGGTAAAAGCATTGACCCCTATTGATGATTTTAATGCGCATTTTGATGCCAGTTTTAGCGATGAAGAGTTTGATACGATTGGTGGTTTGGTGATGAATAGTTTTGGGCATCTACCCAAGCGTGACGAGACCACCGTGATTAATGAGCAATATCAATTTACCGTGTTGCGCGCAGATAATCGGCGTATTCATTTACTTAAATTACAGCTTCTCAATCATTCCCCGCAAATTCAAAACCATCGTGAACATTAAGCGCCTTGTCGCCGGAAGGCGGGGTGATGTAGCAACGTTAATTGCTGGAAGCAGCACTATACTTTCATTTGCTCCGTTCAATCTAGCACCTCTTATTATTCTTTCTTTTGCGGTCTTTATGCTGTGTTTGTTTTACACATCGTCGAAGCAGGCTTTTTGGCGTGGCTGGCTTTTTGGACTTGGCATGTTTGCTTGGGGGGCTTCGTGGGTTCATGTAAGCATGAACGAGTTTGGCGGTGTTGGGATTCCGCTTTCAATTTTTCTGACGGTGTTGTTCGTGTTATTTATGGCGTTATTTCCGGCCATTATGGCGTGGATGTCGCGTAAGTTTTATAGTGCGCTAAAAGACCGAGCAGGCTGGCAATTTCTGATCATTATGCCCATGTTATGGGTTTTATTCGAATGGATCCGTAGTTGGGCATTTACCGGTTTTCCGTGGTTAATCGCAGGCTATAGTCAGCTTGGTATGCCACTTTCTGGTTTGGCGCCCATTTTTGGTATTTTTAGTATTAGTTTTGCTGTTCTTTTAAGTGCAGGATTAATTGCGTATGCCTTGGTGGAAGGACGTCAGAAGTTAAAACCAGTTGTTGCCTCATTAGTTCTATTATGGGGAGTGACCGGTTTGTTAACCCTGATCGATTGGACTGAACCGGTTGCTCAACCACTAAAGGTCAGCATGATTCAGGGCAATATTTCCCAGGACAAAAAATGGTTGCCGGAACAACGCATGCCAACGATGGACATGTATGCAAAATTGAGCCGGGAGAACTGGGATAGTGATCTGATTGTATGGCCAGAAACCGCCATACCTGCTTTTTATCATCAGGTGTTACCGTATTTAGAAGGCATTGCACAAGAGGCGCGAATGAATGGGTCTGAAGTTGTGTTAGGCATTCCCATTTATGATCAACGCAAAAAGCACTACTACAATAGTATGGTCAGTTTAGGCCGGCATACTGGTTTTTATGAAAAAAGACACCTGGTTCCATTTGGCGAGTTTCTGCCCTTTCCTGATCTTTTAGGTGACATTGTTAAGCGTTTTAATATCCCTGTGTCGGAATTTTCTGCGGGTGATGTCTCGACCCTGCCTATCTTGGAAGTCGCGGGCCAAAAGGCGGGGGTTTCTATCTGTTATGAAGATGCGTTTGGTGATGAAATCATCCAGGCCTTGCCCGATGCCACCTTGCTTATTAACTTATCTAACGATGCTTGGTTTGGTACCTCTATCGCGCCACATCAACATTTGCAAATGGCGAGAATGCGTTCACTCGAGACAGGTCGGTATATGATACGTTCGACCAATACCGGCATCTCTGCGATCATCGATCCAAAAGGAAATATCCAAAGCCAATCACCCCAATTTCAAACGCATGTGTTGACGGATAACGTACAGCCAATGGCGGGAATGACCCCGTATGCCGTTTTTTCAAATACACCGATGGTGTTTCTACTGCTATTAAGTTTTTTTGGAATATTGGTGTTTAACCGAAATTTAAAAAAACAACAATTACATTCGTCAACAGACCCTAGTACACCGAAAAAATACCCCAGTGTTTGATCTACCTGGGGTGTTTGCCGTCGTTATTTGGATGGCTGGTATCTCGCCATTTCTGGTAACAGTCTAAACCAAAAAAATGTAAAACATATTCGTCACCTTCGACGTTATCACCGACGGTTCGCGGGATTTCGTTTAAGCAGATATGGCATTCGAATTTCTGCTGTTCAAGCATTGTTTGATCGTTCATTGCGAGATCTCCTGATGAATCGATTACTTCATGACCTGCCCTCAATTGTGCCTAAGCCTGCATCCTACTGAGGGCAGGTAGCGCTGCATAACGATAAAGCAAAAACCATGACGTATTTGAATTTCGCCCGAAGGGTTAGCCTGTCAGCATCCGTGGCGGTGTTACATGTCTTGCCTAAAAGCGCCTACCTTTGCTGCCCGGAATGCTGATAGAGCAACTGAAGCGGCAATATAAGAGGGTTGATGTACGAGAGACTGTAATGCCGAAATAATAAACAGAAATCAGCGGAAGGTGCTGCCTATCCCCAAAAGTGAATTTTTGCTACATAGTTAACACATTGTTTTACCGGAAAATATCCACATCACCAAAAACCAACAGCAAAATAGGCGGCAAAGGGGATAGGTGGAAGGTGTTGCCTATTTCTGAGGGTGTAATAATAAAAAGCGATAAATTCATGTTTTAAAATATTTTTTCGGGCGTCAAATATTTGATACTGAAAAATAGGCCGCAAGGGGATAGTATGCACCTTCGTTAGAATAAAACTGTTATACGCTTGAAATTGGAAATCATAAATATTAGGGAGTGATTTGTGAAAGTTGAGTCAATTAGGATCGAAGGGATAGGTGGGATAAAGGATTTAACTCTTGATTTTAATGATCATATGAACTTAATTTGTGGCCCCAATGGTATTGGGAAAACAACAGTATTGGAATGCGTAGCCCATACATTTTCACATGCTCAAACGAATATTTTGAAGCGAAATATTGCCTGTCAAAATGGTCATTTTTCCGCAAAAGTCAAAATTAATGATGAGGTTATAGATTCGAATGTAATAATTGATGATTTTGATCCAGATAAAAAATCAAATATAAGAGGGTTGCATCAACACGCTAAATTCTTGCTTTCTCTTAAGGTCAATCGAACTTTTCAATATCAACTGCTTAACGCTGTTAGCAAAGATATATTAAAGGAAGTTCATCAAATATATGAGGAAGCTAAAACTGGGGTAAATATAACTGAAGTTAAAAATTGGTTTGTTAACAGGTTTCTATATTCTGCACACAAAGATGCATTAACCGAAGTGCAAATGCATAATCTTGAGATAGCAAAAAAATGCTTTTCATTACTAAATGAGGAGTTTTATTTCAGTAAAGTTTTAGCATCATCAAATGAAATTATGGTCGGCACTCCAAATGGAGAAATATATTATGAATACCTTTCCTCTGGATTCAAGTCATGTTTGTCAATTATATTTGGCATTATTAAGGACATCGAATATCGTTTTAAGGAACCTGGCGTTAAAGTAGATGAATTTGATGGCGTTGTATTAATTGATGAACTTGAACTCCATCTTCACCCAGAGTGGCAGGCAAGAATGTCAAGAATATTGGTTGAAGTATTTCCCAATGTACAATTTATTGCTTCAACACACAGCCCTCATATTATACAAGCAGCTAATCCAGAAGAAATTATTGCCCTTGAAAGTGATGGGGATCAGATTTATAGAAGAGAGTGACCTAGTAGTAAATATGGGTTTCAGGGATGGACAGTAGAGGAGGTTTTAGTTGATGTAATGGGGATGACGGACATTAGAACTAATGCATACAAAGAAAATATATTAAGTTTTGAAAAATCAATTGATCAAGATGATTATGAGGCTGCAGTTGTAGCTTATAAAGAACTTGAAATTCTATTGCATCCTGATAACCATTTGAGAAAACTTCTAAAATTTCAGCTAATGTCTGTTAAAGGAGAGTCAAGTGATCAAGTTGGATAGATTTGAATCTCCTGCATATTTATCCGATGAAAAGCAATATGAGTTGATCGAAAAATACAAAACCGATGGTTCTTCGGTATGGAATGTTGATGCGATTAAAGGACCACTTTTAAAGTCTAGTTTTGGAAAGTGCGCATATTGTGAGTGTGACTTGACTGAAGAAAGCAAATACATGGAGGTTGAGCACTTTGAAGATAAAAAAAATAACCCAAATAAAGTTGTTGTTTGGGTGAATCTTTTACCATCATGTAAAAAGTGTAATGGCTCGAAAGGAACACACGATGTAGTTAAAGAACCAATTGTTAATCCTTACGATGATGATCCTACAGACCATCTTTCTTTAAGACTATTTAGAATGCGTGGTCTTACTGAAAAAGGCGAAAATATCATTGACGTTGTAGGTTTAAATAATTCCGAGAGATTAGTTTTAAAGAGGTTTGAGATAGGCAATAAAATTAGTGAGTGTGTCGAAGAATGTTGGATTCGATACGATAAGTTTAATAAAAAACCAAATACGCGGTCACGAAATAGATTGATTTTTCTGGTAGAAGGTTTGTTTAATGAGTGTCAACCAAAATCAATTTATGCGGCAACATCCGCCACAGTAGCGTTAACAGATGATAAATTTACAGAGCTTATTAGTACAATGAAAAATAATGAATTATGGCCAGAATATTTAGAAAAATTATTAGTTAAAACCAAGTCTCTAGTACTTAAATGCGTATAACAACAGCATACAACGGATTTGCGTAAGCATGGTTTGGCTGTGATCTCGCTTTGCTCGATTTTATCACAGCCAAACCATGCTTACGCAAACGCGCTGATGTCGGACGTTATGCTAATTAAACGAAAAAGGAGAATTAAATGTTTAAAAAAATCATGTTGATCGCTTTGATTTCTATTTTATTTGCTGGTTGTGCTTCAGTACCAATGGAAGGCATTGAAAAAACCACAGAAGCACAAAAGTTCAACCCTCCATCAG
>CAZWUO010000121.1:0-11330 GCA_964636675.1 uncultured Ectothiorhodospiraceae bacterium | reverse complement strand
ATGGAAGGAATAGGGCGTGTAATAAGGCCTAAATCTATAACGCCACGGGTATATACTGCGACTAGTCACGATTTTTGCATCTTACAGTTTATGCTTAAAAACTGAATTTACGTTACGTTTTTAGGGTCTATAATTATAAGGACAGGACTGGATTTTATTTATACGCAATATCGTATTAAACCTAGATTCCGCTGAAAGGAGTATTGTTATGGTTAAGAAACGAGACAAAAAAACAATTCCTTATCAAAATGATAAAGAACAGGAGTGCTGCGAACTCTATGGCGAGTATTGCTATCCATGTGTGCCGCCCAATGCAGCAGACAAAGATACTCGAAACACAACACAAAGAAAGCCTCAACGAGGTTAAAAATCAATAGGTTATTGATTTTATGAGATTAGGGTAACGCAGTTTTTCGCACATCCTCGTGAGAAATGCGAGCAAGTGAAATTGAGCGTGTGTTGACACTGTTAACGCACACTATGGATTTAGCTGCTTAGATGTAGTAGCTTAGACTATCCGATTCTGCAAATCGATATCCCATCGCGCGATAACCACGCTGACGCCTGTCCCACATTTTTAATAAAGTGGGATGCCCGGTATCTACCACATCAATAATTTTCACATCACTTTTAGTCGCGTGTTCACGATGAAGCCGTCCTGCGTATTGTTGCAGCGTGCCTTTCCATGAAACCGGCATTGCCAGTACTAATGTGTCGAGTGTCAGCGACATGCCGGAAGAGTTCTTAAACGCGGGTATCCGCAGGTGTGCACCAAAAGAACTTCGATTAACACCCTCGTGAGTACATCTAGCAGTGAATTTCATTTTGCTGCAGAATAGTATTGATCTTCTGCAATATGAAATAAATTATTATTTACACTAGTAAAGATGGCCGCATGTTTTAACTTTTTTTGGTGAATAGGAAAAATAGCAATATGAATTTATTAGCGATATCGGGTAGCGTTAGAAGTGAATCATATAATCTAGCACTGCTGCGTGCTATGCAGAAATTTTCCCCAAACGACGCATCTGTGACGGTATATGATCAGATCAAAGAAATACCCATTTTTGAGCCAGATGTTGATGATAGTAATACCCCTGATTCTGTATGCTCGTTAATATCGATGCTGCGAAAATCAGATGGAGTAATAATCAGCACTCCAGAGTATGCCCACGGAGTACCCGGAGCTTTAAAAAATACACTTGATTGGTTAGTCTCTTCGGATGCTTTGATTTTAAAACCGATGGTTGTAACCAGCGTGTCTACTAGCGGGCTTGGAGGTGTGCGTTCACATAGCCCATTGCTACTAATACTAAGTGCAATGAATACAAATGTCGTTGTTGAAGGGTCTATTAACATTCCCTACGCTAAAAGAAAGTTTGATGAAAACATGAACCTCACAGATAATTTAACCAAAAAGGCGATAGAAGTGTCATTTTTAGCGATGAAGCAAGCGATAGAAAATGCCTAATAAAGGCGCTTAGATGGTTCGCTACGCTCACTGAGAGACGCAAAAAGCGTGCGCCACCTCGCTCAAACGTTATACGTAAAGTACAAATGGATAAGAGGTCACAAAATGAGTTCATACAGCGAAGCTGAGAAAGAGATCGAAAATGTGCTCCAAAACTGTAGGGCCTTGAAATTAGTTCCCCAAAAACGAATAGGGTCAGAAGAGAAAACATGCCATACGTAAACGTACAGATAACTCGGGGCGTAACCCGTGAGCAGAAGTCAAATATCGTCAGAGACATCACCGATTCGCTTGTTCGTGAGCTCGGGAAAAAACCTGAGCACATCCATATCGTGATTCAAGAAATTGAAGAAGCAAACTGGGGTTTCGCCGGGTTGCTGACAGATGATTGGAAGAAAAGCCAAAGCTCCGGTTAGGGCGGGAGATCTAACCAGCCATTACAGACCTTCGCTACACTACGGCTAATTTTGCAATATTCTTCTGAACTATAAAACCCGCATGACCCGCTAAGAAAATTTATCCTCTGGCAGCATACGGGTAGTATTGACGTTTTAGGGAAAAACGGAAAACACAACTAAGCCCTTGATATATATGGTGCCCAGGCGCGGAATTGAACCACGGACACGAGGATTTTCAGTCCTCTGCTCTACCGACTGAGCTACCTGGGCAAACGAGGTGCGTATTAAAGCGGTTGAGCCTTGCGGAGTCAAGCCAGATTTTAATAAATACCTACTAATTCGAGGCTTACCCTCTACTGAGGCGGTACAAACTGCTCAGGCACCGTACCACCATCACCAAATAGAAATTTATCCATCTCTTCTTCGATAAATTTTCGTGCTTTAGGGTCAATCGCGCTGAGGCGGTATTCATTCATCAATATGGTTTGCTGCTTCACCCATAAATCCCAGGCCTCTTTAGAAACCGTTAAATAGATCTTTTTACCCGTCTCTCCGGGATAAGGGGGTCGATCCAAGCCTTCAGCCTGTTTTTTTAACTTTGCACATTCCACCATTCTAACCATGCTCTCTCCTTCATTCGTTCTGTGATTGCTCCTGAAGCTGATCTCCTAGGCGTTCTAGGAGGCGCTTGACCGGAGCGGCAAATCCTCGGTTTGGTTTTGTTTTTATAGGTTCGGTGTTATACCAGACTGTGGCTTTGGCTTCCATCACACGACGAGTAGGGACATCCAGCATGATGTGAACCGGCGTAATATCTAAATGAAAATGGCTAAATGTATGACGTATGGTTTCCCACTCTGTGAGCGCTTTAATTTTCTGCCCAAACTGATGGGTTACAAAATCAGCAATATCTTGCTTTGGCTCACACTCTGGTAAGCTCCATAATCCTCCCCATATACCGACCGGAGGTCGTTGCAGAATAAGCACTTCATGCTGTTTATTACACAGCATTAACATCTTAGTTTGCTTAATTGGTTGGCTTTTTTTGGGCTTAGACTGAGGAAATAAAGCCTGTTCTTGGTATTTATTCGCGGCACACCCTGCGCTCAGTGGACAACGTACACAATGCGGACGTGTGCGCACACAAACCATCGAGCCCAGATCCATCATCGCTTGATTGTAGTCAGCCACCCTCTGTACCGGAGTATAGCGCTCTGCATACTGCCAGAACTGATGCAACACTGCCGTACGCCCTGCCCAACCTTCAATCCGGTGAAAACGCGCGAGCACGCGTTTCACGTTACCATCTAATATTGCATGTTTTTGCTTGAGCGCGAGCGATAAAATAGCCCCGGCTGTGGATTTACCAATCCCCGGAAGATTGACCACTTGATCGATATGTTGCGGAAATTGCCCCGAATATTCAGCGCAAATAATTTGCGCCGCACGGTGTAAATTACGCGCTCGCGCATAATACCCCAGTCCTGCCCAATAACTGAGCACATCATCCAATGTAGCCTCAGCGAGCGCCGATACATTGGGGAAAGACGCGATAAAACGTTGATAGTACGGAATAACAGTAGCAACTTGAGTTTGCTGCAACATAATTTCGGATATCCATACATTATAGGGAGACTTATCGCTCTGCCAAGGCAGGTTTTTTCGCCCATGGCGATCAAACCAATGAAGTACGTTGTTGGAAAACAATAAGCTTTGGTGTTTACCCAAGGAATTCTCTCGCTCCGATGATTATTTGGCGGATTAGTTTTGCCATGGTAGTCTCTGGTTCTCATAGTGTGGCGGCGTATTAAACCAATGGCAACGCAAGAAACCAAGTCAATTTTAATTCGAGATGACGAAAAAAATAGCTGTGAAGGTCTACTACATTATACGGCTTTTACGCCTGCTGACCGCACAAAACGCGCGGTTACTATGTGGGTGGCCTGCTGGGTCATAGCAGGCATTACGGTTTTTATCCCTCTCGCGCATTTTTTTCTAGTACCTGCATTTTTGATCGCCGGGCCGGTTATGTTTTTTCAGCGCATCAAGCAAGAAGACGAAAAGGACAAAGTGACCGGCACCTGCCCGCGTTGCAGCGAAGATATTAACATCAAGTTAGAAGCAACGGATGCGTTGCCAAAGTGGGTGTATTGCCCACAATGTGATGGGGCTTTAGAGCTGATGGATGAACAAGCCATCGATTTAACTGAGGTATCAATTTAAGACCTTTACACAAAAATAAGTTTTTATGCAAAGACCTCAATTTAGTTTATAATTTTCTTTATTCAAAACCTCTGGAACTCTGCAAATGCGTATGATTATGGCTTTAACGGTTCTCTCTATTTTTGTTGTCTCTGGACTCATTAGTGTTGGACTTTTTCTTTTTCAAACGGGTGTTTTTAGTTAATTTTTACCAAGCAAGGTATTTTATTATCATGTGGGAAATTTTTGAAAAAATTCTAATTGGCGTTATTGCTTTATTATTGGTGATGTGGTTTATGCCAGGTATCCGGCAATCGTTCAAAGAGAAACGGGAAACCTCAAAAAGTGATTGGATGTCGGTTGTTATTCCATTAGCGATTGTGGTTATTTTTGTTTTTTTTCTTATCTCGGTTATTTAATTCCACTCAATTTTTTACCTTCTCATTGCTACCTCATTTCTTAGCGCTGCAGAAACACCAAACGAAATTTCGCACCGCCTAAACTACTGCGACTAACACTTAACGTTCCGCCATAGGCCTGCATAATTTCGTTTGCTACGGCCAAGCCTATTCCGGTTCCCCCGATATGCCCATCGGAGCGCACACCACGCTCTAAAACTCGATTTACAAGTTTCTCGTCAACCCCTGGCCCATCATCTTCAACCAAGATCACAAGCTGATCTGAGCCGGTCTTATTTTTCTGGATTTGCGCTGAAATTTGCACGGTTGTTCTAGCCCACTTAAATGCGTTATCCAGTAAATTCCCGAGCAACTCCATTAAGTCTGACTCATCCCCAAAAAACTGCACCGTGTCAGATATATATATTGTCGAATGAATTCTTTTTTCGCCATACACTTTGTCAAGCGAACGAATAATTTTTGACGTCACATTTTTTATCGCAACCGGTTTAGACAGGGGAGCCTTTCCCGTCGTTGCCGCACGTTGCAATTGATAACTCACAATTTGATTAATTTGCACCACTTGCTCAGAAACAATCGACTTAAGCTTAGTTACGTCTGCTTCCAGCTCCGCAGCACCTTGCAAAAGTGCAAGCGGTGTTTTTAGACTATGCGCCAAATCAGATGATGAATTTTTATAACGCTCGAGTCGCGTTTTTCCGCTTCTTAACAAGCCATTGATATTGGCGGTAAGTGCTTGCAGTTCAAGTGGATAGTCACCGTCTAACTCCTCTAATTTGCCACGCTCCACTTTCTTAATATCAATCGCAGCGCGTCTCAACAGCGATAAACTCCAGCGTAAAACAATATTTAAAAAAACCAAGAGCACGATCGCGACCCCAAATAAATCAATCAGCAAACTGCGTCTGAATTTTTTTACGGCTGCCTTGTATTCATCACGTGATTCAATCACCGAGAAAGTATAAGTCTCATCACTTCGGTCTAAATCAACCGGAACACCGAAATCTAATAAAAACAATTCGATGCCTTTGTCATCCTCAATTTCTGCAAAACGCGCAACAGGCAACGCTAAAGATGTAACAGGAGGGATATTGATATTGCCCATGGAAACGGATTCCCAATAATGAGGGCCACTGTTTTGCTTGATCCGGGCGTATAAATTTCCACCGGGTAACTCGGATATTGCAAACGGCAGAGATTCAGGAACACTCACCGAACCATCGCTGTGAATCTGCGCAAGCGCAATAAGAATAAAAACCTTGTTCTGCAAACGCTCTTGGGCACTGTCTAGCGCATACGATCTAAAAGCCTGGTCCAAAGTAAACCCGGTGACACCTAGAAAACCGGCCAATATCAAAGACACTGCGATGAGCAAACGCCTGGTGAGGGAAAACATTTATTTTACGCTAAGCCGATAACCACGCCCACGTAAGGTCTCAATAGGTCTAATACGATCTTCAGGATCCAACTTTCTGCGTAAACGACCTATAAAAACTTCGATAACATTACTGTCCCGATCAAAGTCCTGCGAGTATATGTGCTCCGTCAATACGGTTTTGGAAACGACGCTATTCACATGTAACATTAAGTATTCGAGCACCTTATATTCATAGGCAGTAAGCTCGATCGACTGCCCATCTACCAGCACCTCTTGTGAAGAGGTATTCAAACTAATAGGGCCTGCCTCAATCAACGCTTTTGCTTGACCAGAAGCCCGTCGCACCAAGGCTCTCACTCTCGCAATTAACTCTTCCATTTGAAAAGGTTTGACCAGATAATCATCCGCCCCGGTTTCCAAACCTTCTACTTTTTCCTGCCAGCGACCTCGGGCAGTCAAAATCATGACGGGAAACACACGTCCTTGCTGGCGCCAAGACTGGATGACATCTAATCCAGAAATGCCTGGCAAACCAACATCGACAATGGCCACGTCATAATTTGTTTCGTTGCCTAAATAAAGACCTTCTTCTCCTGTAGCACATTGATCAACAGCAAAAGATTCTTCGCTCATTTGGGCGACGAGCTGCTGCCTGAGCGCAGCTTCATCTTCAATTATTAATATACGCATTAATAATTCCTTCTCAATTTGTCGACGAACCAATAAGCTTAATCACTGATGTTACGCACTCGTAATAATGAATCAATGACTTACGGCTTTTACGTGACGCCACAACCCGCATTCTGGTTGAGACCCTGCGTAACATCAGTTAATCATATCAAATATTGCTTTGCTTAAGGAATCAGGAAATAGCACGAAGGATGGGGAATTCAAATCACATAAAAAAAAGCCCACAAAGTGGGCCTCAAGGGAGGGGAATGCCCCAGTCACCACAAACCGGTGACTCGGACAAAGTTGCTGTAGTTTTTCTACAGCGTTAGGATAAAATCGACCAGTGTTGCTATATCGCCATCACTCACACGAGGAGAGTAAGGAGGCATGGGGACACCCTTAGTGACCTCAGTCCAAGCACCTTTACCGCCTTTCTTAACTTTTGTGATCAGCGCATCACGTGCTGCCGCATCACCTTTATAACGCGCACCAATATCTTTCCAAGAAGGACCTACAATCTTTTTATCGATTGCATGGCATGCAAAACATCCACTTTTTTTAGCTAAGGCTAAATCTGCATCTCCCGCTAAAGCATTACTAGAAAACGCAATCCCGAATACAGCAATAATTGGCAAAAATTTCTTCATCAATTCTTTCCTCAATTTACAGAATAAAACGGTGTTTAAAACTCCATGTGTATTAAATACTCCAGATATCATTTTCTGCTTTGGGGGGTAACCAAAAAAGATGCGTTTACTATACGGCGATCGATATGAACCATGACTGAATAAAACTAGGTTTTATAACCTACCGATAAAATGTTATATCTACCAATGAATTAGACGCATGATCCGCGGGAAAATGGTGTAATATGCCGAACTTTAGCTGAACTTAAACTGAACTCAAGCCCTATAAATGAACCCTATCGAAAAATACCAACAAGCCGTGGAGACTGGAATTCTTGAACCGGATCCCTATCAAGCACAAGCGGTCATCCACACCCAACGTCTATACGATGAAATGCTTGCAGATCACACGGCTGCGACTAACTCTGGATTATTTAAGAAACTATGGCTTAATCATTCGAAAAAACCGATAAAAGGTCTGTATTTCTGGGGCGGAGTAGGACGCGGCAAAACCTTCTTAATCGACAGTCTTTTTGAATGCATTCCATTCGAAGACAAACTACGTGTGCATTATGGAACTTTTTTTCAGGCATTGCATAACCGCTTACAAAACATGCCAAAATCGCCTGACCCTCTGGTTGTCATTGCCAATGAATTTGCCAAACAGTGCCGTCTCTTGTGTATTGATGAGTTTCATGTTGACGATATCACGGATGCCATGATTATTGCGGGCTTACTCGAAGCAAGCTTTAAACAAGGAATGACCATCGTTGCCACATCAAATATATCGATTGAGGATCTCTATCGAAACGGCCTACAACGCGACCGTTTTCTTCCTGCGATCGATCTTTTACTACAGCATACCGAAGAATTTCATCTCGCTGGAAACACCGATTACCGGCGCAATCAAATTGAAAAATTCGGTGTCTTTCATGTTGCAGATTCAAATGAAATTCCCGAATTATTTAAAAATGAATACCAGCAGCTTGCACCACACTCACCCATTAAAGAGCAAACTATTCAGATTAATAACCGCGACATCAAGGTTATCTCTTATACCGGCCATATTATTTGGTTTGATTTTGACGCCTTATGCAATACACCTCGTTCATCATCCGATTATTTAGACTTAGCAAAAAAATACCACACCGTATTTCTGTCAAACGTCAGAACACTTGATGACAACCAAAACGATATTGCACAAAGATTTATCCAACTTATTGATGCATTGTATGATCACCACGTAAAGCTCATTATGCATTCCTCATCGCCTATTGATGCGCTATATTGTGGTGATAGCCTGAGCTTTCCATTCAAAAGAACTCTTAGCCGCCTCAATGCCATGCGCAGCGAAGATTATTTACACCACGCTCATCACGCCTAATTCTTGGATATAAAACAGGCGGAAAAGTGCTTCAACCTTAGGCAATGTTTTCCCGCTCCAAGCTGATAAAACTGAGGGACGAGTGTTATACTGCCGCCAATGTTACTCAAAATAGCGAATTCACTAAATAGAGACCTTTGCACGAGTCGGTTTTCCACCCCAGCTGCGTTATAAATGATCTCAAAATGCGCATTTACACCACGCAAACTGCGCTTTTTCGATCATTTATGCCGTGCTGGAACGAAAACTCGATCTCGCGCAAAGGTCTCTAAAAAAATAAAATGGTATTTACAAGATATGAACATCACACTAAATGGCGAACAAAAAACGCTGCCAGAAAACTGTACAGCCAAACAACTCATCGAGTCTTTGCAACTGCAAAACACCCGGCTCGCACTGGAAGTTAATCTCGAAATCGTACCCCGCAGTACGTTTGCACAGCGGGTTTTATGCGCTGAGGATAATGTTGAAATTGTCCGCGCCATCGGCGGCGGCCAAACGACTCAGCAATCAATGGGTATATAAGTATGGCAGAAACAAACGTAGACACATTGCAAATCGCCGGCAAGACTTATTGCTCGCGTTTATTAGTGGGCTCTGGAAAATATAAAGACCTTGAGGAAACTCGGCGCGCAACAGAAGCCAGCGGAGCAGAAATTATTACCGTGGCTATTCGTCGAACCAATATGGGACAAACCCCCGGAGAACCCAATATTCTAGATGTATTACCCGCGGATCGGTACACCTATCTACCCAATACCGCGATGTGTTATACCGCAGATGATGCTATCAGAACGTGTCGACTCGCACGTGAATTACTCGATGGGCATAACCTGGTTAAGCTTGAAGTCTTGGGCGATGAAAAAACTTTATATCCTGACGTACAGCAAACCTATGTCGCCGCCGAGACGCTGATCAAAGAAGGTTTTGATGTCATGGTATATACCACTGATGACCCCATCGCCGCAAAAAACTTTGAACAGATGGGCTGTGTTGCGGTAATGCCTTTGGCGGCACCGATTGGCTCAGGACTGGGGATTCGCAACCCGTATAATATTCGGCAAATTGTCGAAAATGCCAAGGTCCCTATCTTGGTTGATGCCGGTGTTGGAACAGCCTCTGATGCAGCCATTGCCATGGAGCTTGGCTGTGACGGTGTGCTCATGAATACGGCGATAGCAGGCGCAAAGAATCCGCTCTTGATGGCCTCGGCAATGGCAAAAGCCATTCAAGCAGGCCGCGAAGCCTACCTCGCAGGGCGCATCCCAAAAAAGGCCTACGCCAGTGCTTCCTCTCCAATAGACGGCACTTTTTTCTAACGCCAAACCCGTTAGCTTTAAAGCTAGATTAATCCATGTCTGAGACCATTCACTTACGGAAAATTCGCAGCTTTGTTAAACGTGAGGGGCGTATTACCGCCCGTCAACAAACCGCGCTGGCCACATTATGGGAAGACTACGGAATTGACTATTCGGCTGAGCCGCTCGATCTGACAAAGGTTTTTGGTCGATCCGCCCCCAAAAACCTCGAGATTGGCTTTGGCAAGGGCGAAGCCATCATCAGCATGGCGGAAACAACCCCTGACGAAGACTTTTTAGGCATTGAGGTCTTTCAACCTGGGGTCGGGCAGGTACTAGCGCAAGCAAAAGACAAGGGCCTCAGCAATATTAGAGTCATGATTAAAGATGCGATAGAAGTCTTAGAAAATCAGATTTGTGATACAAGCATTGATCGCGTTTATCTTTTTTTCCCAGACCCTTGGCATAAGAGAAAGCACAACAAACGACGAATCATCAATAATGCATTCATTGAACTGCTTGCGCGAAAAATCAAACAACAAGGTCATTTTTTTCTAGCCACCGACTGGGAAGATTATGCTCAGCAGATGTTAACCACGCTGAACGCTAGCCCGCATTTTGCGAATGCCATCAGCGAGCAACCATTTTCACCGCGAAACCCAAGACGCCCGCTGACCAAATACGAGCGCCGAGGGCATAAACTCGGGCATCATGTTTGGGATCTTGACTTTATCCGCACTTCAAACACTCAAGAAAGCTAACAAACCATTTAAACCGGAATGATTTAGCGTGCAATCCGCCTGCGCTTGCACCTTAGGCTTTGCATGGTATGCCACCCCAAGCCCGGCTAACGCCAGCATTTTCAAATCATTCGCGCCATCACCAATAGCGACAACAGATTCCGGCTTAATACCGAGTTCATCGCATAGGGATTGCAAATAATCCGCTTTAGCCCTTGCATCCACAATGCGACCAACCACTTTTCCGGTCAATTTTTGATCTATAATTTCTAACTCAGTAGCGTGACTATGGGCAAAACCTAGCTGGGCTTTTAATCGCTGAGTGAAAAAAGTAAAGCCACCGGACACGAGGGCAAACGGAAGATTTTTTGACTTTAGACCTGCAAAAAGCTCGGCTGAGCCTGGATTAAGCATTAAGCGCTCGGTAAATACCCGCTCTAATACAGCAACATCTAATCCCTGCAATATCGCAACACGCTTAATTAACGAACTCTCAAAATCCAGATCACCTAACATTGCAGCTTCAGTAATCGCCGAAACTTCTGCTTTTTTACCTGCAAAATCGGCTATTTCATCGATACATTCAATACTAATTAAAGTCGAATCCATATCGGATATCATTAATTTTACTGCTTCGGGATCGAATTTCTCAGGCAGCACATTAATATCGATCGGCAGCAATTCACGCAGTTTTAGGATATCCAACGACTCAACAAAACAATCTGTTGTAACCTGAACATAC
>CAZWUO010000120.1:0-11369 GCA_964636675.1 uncultured Ectothiorhodospiraceae bacterium | reverse complement strand
AAACGTGCTATTCATGGCGTAGTGCGCTCATCCTCTGGGTGAATTCGACAAACAAACTCATTCGTTTTCTCATCAATCGCTTAATGATATCTCATAGCGGTTAACGGCGGAATCTAGGTTTATCCTCGGTTATTAAAATTGATCGTAGTTATAACATCACAACATGCAAACGCATTTTCGATTAACCCGTGTCATGGCACCAAGATAACATAGCCAACCCGATGGTCAGCTATAACCACCTGCTTTAGAAAAGCACCACTCACTTTTTACTTCCTGTTTTAGACTTTGGCTTACTCAGCCAGAACCACCATATGACAAAAACAACAAATACAATCGCTAATACATTGCCTAGGACGATCATGAGTTTGCTCCAGTATTACGGGTTTTAAAAAAGCGCAACCTATTTGCATTTGTAACCACAGTAACCGATGACATCGCCATCGCGGCACCTGCAATCATTGGATTCAGCATTACCCCCAGCACCGGATAAAGAACACCTGCGGCAACCGGGATACCAACACTGTTATAAATAAAAGCACCAAATAGATTTTGTTTTATATTTTTAACTGTCGCTTGTGAGATCTCATAAGCATCCGCTACACCGTGCAAGGAACTCCTCATTAAGGTAATATCAGCGCTTTCTATCGCAACATCTGCTCCACTACCAATTGCAAATCCAACATCAGCACGTGCAAGTGCGGGGGCATCATTAATTCCATCACCTACCATGGCCACTTTCTTACCTTGACCTTGTAGGCTCGCAATCACTTGCGCTTTGTCTGCGGGAAGGACTTCTGCAATAACCTCGGTGATACCAGCCTGCTTTGCAATCACTTCAGCCGTTAGACGCCTATCGCCCGTTAGCATAATCACATGCTTGCCTAAGGCTTTGAGTCGCGCAATAGCATCTACAGAATCTTTTTTAAGCGGATCAGCAATAGCTAACACACCCAAATAAGACGTTTTATTTGCCAACAACACCGGCGTTTGACCCGCGAGAGAAATCTTCTCCAAAACATCATTAACACTATTATGTGCTAAATTTAATTGACGCATTAACGACTGGTTTCCGAGATAAAAATCGGCATCATCCATCGCCGCTTTTATTCCATGGCCAGTGATGGATTCAAATGCCGACGTAGATAATAAATCAAGATTTTTTTCTTTGGCACTATCCATAATAGCCTGAGCTAGAGGATGTTCAGACCCCGCCTCCATGCTCGCAGCAAGACGTAAAATTTCTTCTTGATCAAACTCAGATAACGGAATGATAGCGACAACTTTAGGTTTCCCTTCCGTCACCGTCCCTGTTTTATCCAATACAATGGTATCGAGCTGACTGGCCTTTTGTAATGCTTCGCCATTGCGAATCAACACGCCATACTCTGCCGCTTTGCCAACACCCACCATAATGGAAATAGGTGTAGCCAAACCTAAAGCGCATGGACACGCAATAATTAACACGGTCATCGTAGCAAGCAAGGTAAAACTACCAACCGGCTCAGGTCCAAAATTTAACCATACAATAAAAGTCACCGCCGCAATAATGAGTACGGTCGGCACAAAAATCGCTGAGATTTTATCTACCAGCCGAGCAATCGAAGGCTTGGAATTTTGCGCCTGCTTTACCATATCGATAATTTGCGCGAGTACCGTATCACTACCAATACGGGTAGCGCTAAATATAAAACTTCCATTTTTGTTGATAGTCGCACCGGTGACATCATCCCCGATCGACTTGCTGACAGCTAAAGGCTCACCCGTCAACATGGATTCATCTACACGAGACTGCCCATCAAGCACAACCCCATCAACCGGAATTTTTTCCCCTGGACGGACACGCACCGTTTCACCTAATCCGAGCTGATCAATAGGAATATCCAACTCCTTGCCGTCGCGAATAACCCGCGCCGTTTTTGGCTGTAGTCCGATCAATCGTTTGATCGCTTCTGACGTTTTACCACGTGCACGCAACTCGAGAACGGCACCCAAATTCAGAAATGCAATAATAATAACAGCGGCTTCAAAATATACATGCCGGGCTGCAACAGGAAACAACTCAGGGAAAATAATCAACACACAGGAAAAACCCCAGGCCGCCCCTGTCCCTAACGCGATAAGTGTATCCATATTGGCATTATGTGCTCTAAAAGCTTTGTAAGCCCCGGTATAATAATGCCCACCAGAAAACAGCAAGACCCCCAGGCTTAATAGAGCAATCCCACCCCATAAGGCCTGAGCTTGCTCTATAGATGGCAAAAACCCGCCCATTCCCGAAACAAACAAGCTCACACCAACCGTCCCAGCAAACCAAGTTTGCTGTATTAGTTTTTTGAGATGACGTTGCTCCGCGGCTTGTTTTTCTTCCTGATCTGCTTCAGTACGTAACTCAGACGCGTTATAGCCCGCATCGATGAGAGATTTAATCAGAGCACCTGCAGAAGCCCGACCGGTTATGCTCGCCGTATGTTCTGCAAAATTAACGGCAGCCTCCTCTACACCTGACACACAAAGCAATGCCTTTTCAACAGAAGAGACGCAACCGCCGCAACTCATTCCCTTGACAGAAAGTGTAACCGATGTACTTTTAATCATTTTTTTCCTCAAATTATTTTAATTGTATTTAGTCAACATCAATTTGATGATACCAATATATTCATACTCTGTTACTCACCGATTATTCAGGCGTCGATCTATCAACATCTTATGTTGTCACTTTATGTGACTCAGGAATTAGTGAGAAAAGCCCATCGCCTTATTTAAATTTTCGTGTGCTGCGTTTAGCTGTTGTAAAATATATTGATACTTCACCTCGCGTGTTGGAGTACAGCAAGTTACATGCAGCATCCCAACCTGACTCCCAATCTTTCCTAAAACTTCGCAACAAGAGGGTAAGCTCTCTTTTCTATGACCATAGATAATACGCTGAAAAACGCGTAAGACTGTTATATAAAACAAGGTTTAATTTGCAGATTTTACGGATTTTTTAACTTATCCAAAGGCCGCCGCAAGCTTATATCATTATTATTTTTAAACTCCGAAGGCGTGCAATTCATCACTTTTTTAAACTGCTTACTGAGATGGGAGAGACTGCTATACCCCAACCGAAAAGAAATCTCAGTGAGACTTAACTGATCATACAACAACAACTCCTTAATCTTCTCTATTTTCTGGTTAATAAGGTATTGTTTTATACTCAATCCTTCGAACTCTGAAAAAGTATTACTCAAGTAGGTATAATCATAATGCAATTCAGCCGTGATATATTGTTTGATATTAGCGGATTCGATTTGCTCCTGCCCGTGTACAAAATCGATGATCATATTTTTTATTTTTTCGACTAAGATCGCTCTTTTATCGCGAATAAGCGCAAATCCAAGCGGTTCAATTTTCGCCTTTAACGCATCTAACTCAGGAATAGCAAGCTCTACTTGACCTAAATCTACCTCTCCAAGCTTTACGGAAACAGGTGACATACTTAATTCATTCAAGCAATTTTTAATGATCAGAATACATCGATCACAAACCATGTTTTTTATCTGTATTTTCAAAGTATTAACTGGCCCTAATACATCGTTAATTAATCGCACCAAACTTCGTTTATTATAACATTACGAAGACTATGCAGAATGGATGCCCTAACAAAACTCATCGTTAACGCTCCGCTAACACCTAACTCATCGATAAAATACCAATAACGACACTGCATCCCAATAATAAACCCAGCTAGCGAGACGCACTTAAAAAACGCGTCAGCAACCGTGATAAACTCGTTCAATTTCCGGTGAGCTGTTATAATAAACAGTGAAAAACACAAAAACAACACACTAATGCAAACACTCACTCAAGCAAGAATACATAATTAGCGACAATGAGCCACCCTTCCATTCAAACTACTGCCGAAATAACCTCCCTCAATGGAATCGGCCCCAAACTCGCGGAAAAACTATTGCGTATTGGGGTTAAGTCGGTAAATGATGTTTTATTTCATCTTCCGAGTCGCTACCAAGATAAAACACGTCTTACGCCAATAAGTGGCTTACGTTTCGGTGACGAAGCCATGATCCAAGGTGAAGTGCTATCCAGCCAAGTGCGTTTTACGCGTAAACGTTCATTACTGGTTAAAATATCTGATGGTACTGGCACTCTGAGCTTGCGTTTTTTTCATTTTTCTAAGAGTCAAGAAACCGCTTTCATCACCGGAAAAATGATTCGCTGTTTTGGCGAAGCCAGAAAAGGCCCAGACTCCCTGGAAATAATTCATCCAGAGTACCGGCAATTTGATACCTCTGTTACCCCCACCATGGAAGAAGAACTCACCCCGGTTTATCCTACAACTGAGGGCGTGCAACAACGCACCTGGCGCACAATGACTGACCAGTGCCTGCAAATGTTAACCTCCCATAAGCTCACCTTAAATGACTACTTACCACAAGAAGTTTGTACCCAGCTTGCATTTCCTGTATTAGCCCAGTCTTTGCTGTTATTACACCGTCCGACGCCTGATATTTCTTTACAGAAAATCAATCAAGGAAAACATCCTGCCCAACAACGTTTGATTTTTGAAGAATTGCTCGCACACCATATTGGTTTTCGACGCTTGCGGAAAAAAGCACGCGAGCATAACGCTATCGCATGTGATGTCAACAATGCAATGGTAACAAACTTCTTAGAAGCCCTGCCTTTTTCATTGACTTCAGCGCAACAACACGTATTGTCCGCTATCCAGAAAGACCTCTCAAGCCAGACCCCGATGCAACGACTCGTACAAGGAGACGTAGGAAGCGGAAAAACCGTCGTCGCGGCCCTTGCCTCAATGATGGTAATAAATAACGATTGTCAAATTGCACTCATGGTGCCGACCGAATTGCTCGCAGAACAACACTATCAAAATTTTCTCAACTGGTGTATGCCACTCGAAATTTCAGTCACCTTGTTATCCGGCTCCTTAAAAGGGAAAAATAGACAACAGGCCCTGGAACAAATCGCAGCGCAAAAAACCAAAATCATTATTGGAACTCACGCCTTATTTCAACAAAATGTAGAATTTTATAAGCTTGGACTGGTCATTATCGATGAGCAACATCGTTTTGGTGTGCATCAACGACTCGCACTCCGCGAAAAAGGCCGCAATGGTCTTGTGCCTCACCAATTAGTCATGACTGCCACGCCCATCCCACGAACCCTAGCGATGACCTTATATGCAGATCTTGATGTATCCGTCATTGATGAACTACCTGCAGGCCGTAAACCCGTAGACACTATTGTCTTACCCCAATCAAGACGCGAAGAAATTATACAACGCGTTAATATCGTATGCCAACAAGGGCGACAAGCTTATTGGGTCTGTCCACTGATTGAAGAATCCGAAGTATTGAATTGTGAAGCGGCAGAAAATACCGCTGAATTACTCAAAAATATTCTCGTAGACTTACGGGTCGGATTAGTCCATGGCCGAATGAAGGCTGCGCAAAAAGAGGCGGTTATGCAAACCTTCAAAGCCGGCGAAATTGACTTACTCATCGCCACTACCGTCATTGAAGTCGGTGTAGATGTACCCAATGCAAGCTTGATGATTATTGACAACGCCGAACGCTTGGGTCTATCACAATTGCATCAACTACGCGGCCGCGTAGGCCGCGGCGCTCAACAAAGTCATTGCGTACTCATGTATAACGGCAAACTTTCTAGAAATGGACGCGAACGCCTAAAGATCATGCGTGAAACCAACGATGGATTTAAAATCGCGCAAAAAGATATGGAAATACGCGGCCCCGGAGAACTCCTTGGCACACGTCAAACTGGACTCATGCAATTTAAACTTGCAGACCTCGAGCGCGACGGAGCACTGATGCCAGAGGTGATGAAAGTCGCCGATTTGATGCTTGAAAAACACCCCGAAAAAGTAGCACCATTGATCGAACGCTGGTTACCCCAAGGGTTTCAATATGGAAATATCTAAGAAACCTCTGGTTAAGTTCTAACGAGCTTAATCAGAGACTCCCTAATACCTGATCACAAACAAAAACACAGAGGGACTCGCCCTCTGTGTTTCCTACTAACTCTCGCGTGTATTATTCTTGGTGACAAAACGAACAACGAATTTTATTCGAGTCAAACACCAGCATGGGATCATCGCTCGGATCTGCTGTTTGCAATGCTTCGTAATGCTCTTCAAGATTATTCAAGCGATTTTTCACTATGTATTTATACTTCCAGTTTTTAGCCGTAGAAATATATTGAACATTTTCGTACATCGTTTTAGCCGATTTCAAATCACCTGCCTTTAACAACGCATCGCCAAATAGCAACAAAAATGCCTCAGTTCTATGCAGTGAGTTTGCAGTATTTTGACACTTCCAATACTCGCCACCCTCTATAGGAAGATATGGCGCCCAATCGGTATTCTCACGATCAACCTCGGTTTGCATGCATTCATCTTGATAAGCCCAAAATCTCCGGATACCACGCTGAAAATCGGGAGAATTAACCGGCGCCTGAACCTCTGCTTGCGCGGCTGCAAACAAACCAAACACAGGATTAACATCAATCGACAACGCAACCAGTCTTATGCCTTCTTCGACCAACTCCTGGTTGCGATGAATACGCCCCAAGGCCAAGGTAAGACTAGACAAAAAACCCAGCGTTTGGGTATCTTCAGAATTTAACTCGTAGGATTTATTGAAGTAAAACACCGCGACGGTCAACGAATTAATCACTGATGGACCGAGAACCCCTCGACCAGACTCCGCACTCTCCCACGTATAGGACAAGGCGAGAATTTTCGCGATTTTAGCCAATTTAATTTTCAGGTTTGGGTCTTGGGTTTGTGCAAAAGCCCCATTCGTTTGCAAATACTCGCCCATTAAAGCATCTTGTAACAGAGGTAATTTACAATAATCAGCCATATGGAAATATTTCCGAAACAAATCCACCGCCCCCAACGCCTGATCGCTATCTCTTAAAACTGCAATACATCTTTTACTCCTGTGTTTATGGCGCTGAGCAAACCCTCGCATCCCGCTTCTAAATTCAGAGACAATTTCCCCGCTGACACGTTGATACTTGTCACTATTGCGATCGTTAGCGCTCATAAACCCTGACATCGAAGCATGTGCAAATACCGTAGTACTACTGAATACAAAGAAACAGCCTGCGAGCAAAACTGCAGCGCGAGTCCTACACTTTATTACCTTGTTTTCCACCATTTTAATATTCCCCTCAATACATCATCGTTGATTGAAGCGAGGATATTATTGACTGAGTACTTACATTAGGCTTACATTCTTTGCTACATCAACGAAGTTGATGGATCAGCAAAAAACACTTTAGTCGGCAACAATACTAGGGACTGCTGACATCAACCATAGCAATCACAAGGAAACTCAGCGTCCCCGAGTAATGGATTAAACAATATTGCCGTGTATACTCTGGGTTTCACAGATTTTCACCTTATAATTAAATATCATGGAGTTCATCATGCGTTTAACTCATAGTGGGAAAGAACCTTTCTGGAAATCCGCTGCCTGCGTTCATCGAGAAAACATTCCGAGTGATTTACGAACATGGCTGTTTGATAAAAACTCATTAACAACACGCCTGATGGAGGCTTCGGACGGACAATTTAGCGTTAAGGTGGAATCTGAAAAATGGTGTCTTCCCCAGCGTAATGAAAGACTGCTATTGGGTTTACGCCACGGTGAATATGTTTTTGTCCGTCAAGTCTACTTGCTTTGCAAAGGCACACCTTGGGTGTTCGCGCGCTCAATCATCCCGGTAAAAGCCGCTAATGGTCAATTAAAAGGCTTAACCCGCTTAGGAAATAAATCTTTAGGCTCGGTATTATTTAACAATCCCAACATACAACGCAGCGGGATAGCCTTAACTCAGGTTTCTGCGCAACACGATATGTTTGCGACCGCAACAACGTTTAGCAAGCGCAAAGCATCGCAAATCTGGGGACGACGTTCGAAATATACGATACGCAACCAGCCCCTACTGGTCAGTGAGTTTTTTCTACCCGACCTAGAACTCACAAAAACCTCTGACAAAGCAGCTAAATCTTTAAACTCAGACACTAAAACTGAAAAAACCAGCTTCTGGGATACGGTGAGCCGCATTTTCGGTGGCAGCAAAGAAAAAACCTTATCGCATTGAAAAGCGCCCTTACTGCTGAATATCTCAAATAAACGGCATATCGAAAAACCGATCCGTTTCACGTATCATCCACGTCCTAGAAACGTCGAATTACCTTGATATTAATATGACAAATGCCCAAGCATTTCGCATTAGCACACGCTGGCCCGAATATCGTTTGCTAATGCGTATAGATAAACCCATCGGAACATTATTACTCTTATGGCCTACCTTATGGGCACTTTGGATAGCCGCAGAAGGCATTCCCAATTTAGGAATATTAACCGTTTTTATACTAGGCGTATTTCTCATGCGATCTGCGGGCTGTGTTATCAATGATTTTGCTGAGCGAAAAATTGATCCACATGTGGCGCGTACAAAAAACCTTCGGCTCGCGGCGGGGCGAGTCTCAAGCAAGGAAGCGCTCACTCTCTTTGCAATACTCTCTCTTATGGCTTTTAGTCTCGTATTATTCTTGAATGCACTGACCATTGCATTATCATTCATCGCCGTATTGCTGGCCGCCTGCTATCCGTTTATGAAGCGTTATACGCACTTACCACAAGTCTTTCTCGGCGCCGCCTTTGCGTGGAGCATCCCCATGGCTTTTGCAGCACAAACCGGCAATATACCAACCGTCGCTTGGATATTATTTATCATTACGGTCTTGTGGACTACGGTATACGACACAATGTATGGCATGGTCGATAAAAAAGACGATCTCAATATTGGGGTAAAATCTACGGCGATTCTATTTGCTCAATTCGACCGACATATTATTGGATTATTACAGCTGCTGGTTCTGGTAATGCTCGTTGGCCTAGGCGTCATATTGCAAATGAGCATCGTATATTACAGCAGCATTTTACTCATCGCCGGTTTTTTTTCCTACCAGCAGTACCTAATAAAAGATAGACTTGGCGGCGCTTGTTTTAGGGCATTTTTGAATAACAACTGGGTTGGCGCCATTATCTTTAGTGGAATATTTACGCATTATTTGTTGAATTAATAGAATTAAGAAGACTTATGTTTGGAATATTAGAAATTGCCGCGGTCATCGGCGGCTTTGCTTTACTCGTTTGGTCTGCTGATAAATTCGTACTCGGTGCCTCCGGAATTGCTCGATCATTAGGTATCCCCACACTCATTATTGGCCTTGTCGTCGTCGGTTTTGGTACTTCAGCACCTGAGATGTTAGTCGGTGCTGTCGCTGCCTGGAACGGCAACACCAACATCGCCATTGGTAATGCGATTGGATCAAACATCACCAATCTCGCTTTAGTCCTCGGAATCACCGCGCTTATCGCTCCCATGGTGGTACGTTCAACCATTCTTCGAAGAGAATTTCCCGTCTTATTTTTCCTCATGGGCTTAGTCGCAATACTGTTTATTGATGGCAATTTAAGCCGTAACGATGGTTATATTCTCTTAGTCTCCATGGTCGGCTTCTTTGCCTGGCTCACGTGGGCCGGTATGAAAACAGACCCCTCAGACCCCATGGAACAAGAGTTTGCACAAGAAATGCCCGAGCAGATGCCATTGAGTAAGTCTCTATTTTGGCTGTGTATCGGCTTAGTGTTACTCTTAATTGGCGCCAAGCTCATCGTGTGGGGAGCGGTTAAAATTGCTACATTCTATGGCGTTAGCGAACTCGTGATTGGTCTTACCGTGATTGCCATTGGCACCAGCTTACCGGAACTGGCAGCAAGCATTATTGCTTCGCGCAAAGGTGAAGACGACATCGCAATTGGCAACCTCATCGGCTCCAATATGTTTAATCTGCTCGGTGTTATTGGCATTCCAGCAGTGATTAACCCAGCCGATATCGATTCGGCCGCGTTATACCGAGATTATCCGGTCATGATCCTAATCACCGTCTTATTGTTTCTTATGCTCAGAAGCAAGACCAACGATGCTGGTCAAGTGACACGTCTAAAAGGACTTGGATTGCTCACGATCTATATTGCCTATATGATGATCTTATATTTAACCGCGATTAAATAGGATTTTGCCTCAGCAAAAAAACCAAAGGCTGACGAGTGACTAAAACTCAAAAAATTCATAGCCCCGCATCACATACACTGACCGATGAAGCACTGCTCGAAATGGGTCGAGCCGTTATTCAAACCGAAGCCGATGCCGTCAGTGCATTACTCTCTCGAATTGACGCCGATTTTGCCCAAGCCTGTCGTTTTATGTTGGCCTCCAAAGGCAGAGTTGTTATCACTGGCATGGGAAAATCCGGGCATGTCGGAGGAAAAATAGCAGCGACTTTAGCGAGCACTGGCACACCGGCTTTTTTTGTTCACCCGGGTGAAGCCAGCCACGGAGACTTGGGAATGATTACCGAAGGCGATGTGATCTTAGCAATATCCAACTCTGGCGAAACTCACGAAATCCTCACCATCGTGCCATTAATCAAAAGACTCCAAGTACCTCTGATTGCGTTGACCGGCAAGCCTTCTTCTACCCTAGCACGTATTGCCGACGTGCATATTGATGTGAGCGTTAGCAAAGAGGCCTGCCCTTTAGGCTTGGCACCTACCGCCAGCACCACGGCAACCTTAGCCATGGGAGATGCACTAGCCGTCGCATTGCTGGAAAGCAAAGGATTTACTGAAGAAGATTTTGCTTACTCCCACCCAGGCGGCACCTTGGGTAAAAAATTACTGCTACGGGTTGCAGACATCATGCATAAAAATGAAGATGTTCCTTTCATTCCACATACCGCCAGTGTCGCTGAAGCACTCAACGAAATGACGCGTACCAGCTTGGGCTTTGCGGTGATCGTGGACATGCACAATAAAGTATTAGGCGTTTTCACAGATGGCGACTTAAGGCGTTTATTAAACGAACCCAAAAACATTCATGGAATTCCGATTGCTGCAGCGATGATTGCTAAATGCACAAGCATTCGACCTAATATCTTGGTCGCTGAAGCACTGCAAATTATGCAGCGAAAAAAAATCAATGCCTTTCCTGTCGTAAACGAAAAGGACGAATTAATTGGCGCATTAAACATGTCAGACATCTTACGCGCTGGGGTTATTTAAATAGCAAAATTCCGTTATGTATAAAAAACCGCGCACTAATAAATATTCAACCTCTCTTTTCCCATGCGTCCACGCGGTAGAATCATTACAAACGATAGCCAATAAAAAGAGGAACCCTTAGATGCAAGATATCTTAGCGCGAGCAACAAAGGTAAAACTACTCGTGTTTGACGTAGATGG
>CAZWUO010000119.1:3553-11461 GCA_964636675.1 uncultured Ectothiorhodospiraceae bacterium | reverse complement strand
AGGGCGAAAAAAGTGGCTCCAGCAGTGATGAAAATGAAACGTCAACAGACCCTAGTGCTATGAAACAACTCAATTACCATACAGCGCTTACTCTATTATTGTTAACCTTTAACATGCCAGGGATACAAGCAGCAGAAACTTCCGAATGTCAATCCTGTCATATCGATTTTGAACATCGAACTAGCAACATCATTCACCTACAAAAGACCTGTGAAAGCTGTCACGATGAATTCATTATTAGCGCTGAAAAACACATTAAACCGCTGCCGCTCATGGTTGATCTCAAATCCCATCTAGGCGTAAAAGTCGCAGGCAGGGCCGACTTCCATCCTGAAAAAATTACCCAAGGAATGAGCCTACCCCTTTATTACCAAACATCACGACTCGGAGACAGCCCAAACCCAATGGTGTTAATACCTGAAGGGACCTTTATCATGGGTACCGACAATCGACAACCTGATGAGGGGCCTGCACATACAGTTGCATTACGCGCCTACTACATCGATATCTATGAAGTAACCAACCTACAATACAAACACTTCATTGACGAGACGCACCGCAGATCACCCAAGCACTTTAGCAACCGCACTTACCCTGAAGGTAAGACTGACCACCCGGTCACCCAGGTCTCATGGAAAGACGCCGATGCCTATTGCCACTGGGCAGGTAAACGCCTACCTACCGATCAGGAATGGGAAAAAGCAGCACGCGGAAAAGATCAACGTTTTTTCCCATGGGGTAATGAATTTAACCCGATAAAAGCCAACACTCCGCAACGCTGGGGTAACCTGGGACTTGAAGGTGATACTACACCGGTAGGTTCATTCAATGGTGGTGTTAGTCCCTACGGCGCTTTTGATATGTCAGGAAACGTCTGGGAGTGGACCTCATCCTGGTACCAGGCTTATCCGGGTGATACGCATATCACAGAAAATTATGGTCAAAAATATAAAACCCTAAAAGGTGGCTCGTGGTGGGATTGCTCGTTTTATAAATGTGGAATTTCCGCCCCTGTTTACAATCGAAGTTTTTTTCTACGCTCAACCAAAAATTCCAGTTTTGGGTTTCGTTGTGCGCATGATGCATAATCTGTAAACCTGAGATTTGCTATCGAATCAACCCTAAAAAAAATCGCTTTGAGGAGACCACCGTTGAATATTAAATATCTATTCTTTCCCAGCCTGACGTCAATCGTCTTGAGCTTTACAATATCTATTGCCCAGGCTGCCAATCTACCCTCAATGATAAAAGGTCAAGATGGCGCCGATATGGTATTAATCCCAGCAGGTAATTTTGTCATGGGTAGTAATAAAGTTGATCAGACTAAACGTGCGGAAGAATTTGGCTCCATCAAACCCTGGTATATGGATGAACATCCTCAGCACCGGGTAAACCTACCGTCTTTTTATATCGACAAATACGAAGTCACTAACGCGCAATTCCGTGAATTCATTAAAACAACTTCATCTCGACCACCTAGCCATTGGATAGAAAACGGTTATTTGGTTTCCATGCAACGTCAAAAACTTGATACTTTGCCTACGACTAAATTGCGATATTTAGTGGCCGAAGTCTTTCGTATCGATATTGATACGCGAAAAATGGATACACCGCAATTGCTCACAGCAATAGATCAATACTTCGTAATGTTAGACGAGGTTCCTATCTATAATGTGAACTGGGCAGCGGCACGCGACTACTGTGCATGGGCAAAACAATCTCTGCCAACCGAAGAGCAATGGGAAAAGGCTGCACGTGGCCCCAATGGCCAAGAGTTCCCTTGGGGTGAATCTTTTCAAGCAGGAATGAGTAACACGGGTGAAGAAGAATGGGTCTCTGGCGCGGCGCCTGTAGGCTCCTACAAAACCGATCATTCACCTTATGGAATTTTTGACGTCGCGGGCAATGTTTCCGAATGGGTCATGGATTGGTACGATGCTTATCCAGGTTCTGATTATGCCAGTAAGCTATTCGGTAAACGTTTTAAAGTCATCCGTGGCGCAGGCTGGGGTGGCGACGGTCACTACGCGCTACAAATGTATCAGCGTAGCGCCTATCGATTGTTTGTCACTCCGGAGTCAGAAAATGAAGACCTTGGATTTCGCTGTGTGCAAGCAACTCCTCGGGGAATGGATAAAAAAGTGGCCCATAAATAATCCGCGAATGGCTAAACCAAGAAGGGCTTATATTACAGTTAGCCGTTTGCATCCAGCGATCTATTCCGGCCAACAAATATTAAGACGATCAAAATAATAACAACAAATCCTAACAAAATGAATAACTGTGGCCATAATGACCATAAAGGCGCTTTCTCGATTAACAAACCACGCATATAAGCATTAGCATGTGTCAACGGCAAAGGTAATGATAACAACTGGAATACTAACGGGAAACCTTTAATATCCCATATCATATCACTGAGAAAAATTTGCGGTAATATAACCAACGGTATAAATTGAACTGCTTGAAATTCATTGCGTGACAAGAATGACGCCAACAAACCCAACAATAGCCCAATCAACATCATAAATATCGTAATAATTGCAATACTGAGTAATTGACTCACAGAAACCGAAAAACTAATCAGGCTAATAACAAATATCAAAATAATAATTGCTTGGAGTGATGCAAATACAAAAAAGCCCATCACATAACCAACTATAATCTGGAAAAAACTAATCGGGGCTACCATTAGTCGCTCCAAAGTTCCATTGGTTTGTTCGCGTTGAAAAGTAATCGTGGATAACAAAAAGGTAAAAAAGAATATAAAAAAAGGCGCAAACGTTGGCAGAAAATAATCAATGGTTCGATAGTCTTCTGAACCAAATATATAATGCTTTTGCAAATCCATTGGCAATGCATTAACTGAATTTGCACACTCAGAAGAGCAAGAAGCATCAATAACGACAGGCAAAGACGCAGCCAAATCATCCATCGCCCCTGCAATCGCGTTCAATGCTAAGCCGGTAATCGTCGGTCGAGAACCTTCCACATAAATGTTCAGGCTTCCTTGTAAACCATTAAATCGGTCTATTAATAACTGTTCGTTGAAATAAAGTATCGCATCAGCTTCGTTATTTTTCAGTAGTTGTTCGATATAATGTTGTAGTTTATCGGGGTTAGTCTCATCGTCAGGAATAGACAACTCCACCAAATTAATCGTTTCATCCTCCTCCAGCGCCAGCGTTAACTCAGCAACGAACAAGCGCGCTAAACCTCTTGTCACCACGCCGACATCGACACTTTCATCATCAGCTACTGAAAAATATATAAGTGTCATTACTACCAGGGGAACTAAAAATAAAAAAGCAATCGTGCGACGATCTCTCCCAATTTCACGCACAATTCGCCATGCAATCCATTTTGCCGTCATGCTAGACCCTATTCCGAATTCGTTATTTTCAAACGTGTGGCGGCTACAAAAGCGTCCTCTAAATCGTTTACATTGTATTTTTTTATTAATTCGGCAGGCGTATCTTGCTCGAGCAATACTCCCTTGCGTAAAAACACTACTTTCTGACAGTGTGCGGCTTCCGAAATATTATGCGTGGTTATGATAATTAACGTACCAGCGTTAACCAAGTCATCAAACCATTGCCAAAACTTTATGCGTAGCAATGGATCAACACCCGCAGTAGGTTCATCAAGCAGCAACAAGCGCGGTCTATGTACTAAGGCACTTGCCAACATCACCCGTCGTATCATTCCGCCAGAAAGCGTTGCAACCAAGTTGTTTTGCGCATGCGTCAACTCTACCATATGAATTACTTCTTCAGCTTTAGCACGTAATTTAGCTTCTGGCATTTGGTATATTCTCCCAAAAAATAGAATATTTTCCAGTACCGATAGGCCCGAATAAACCGCCAATTGCTGCGGCATATAACCAATATGCTTGCGCGCATAAGCAGCACCGGGGGGGTATTGACCAAACAACGTAATGCGTCCAGAAGAAACTGGCAACAAACCCATGATCATACGGATTAACGTGGTTTTACCCGCGCCATTAGGCCCTAGCAAACCAAAAATATCACCTTCAGAAATTTCGAGATTGAGATCATCAATAACGCGTTGTTGACCGAGTGATTTAGAGAGATTCTGAATGGAAAGCATAACTTTAGTTTAGAATAGCCATTCGAGTAATACGCCAACTCTGCGGCGACTCCACAAACCTTACCTCCTGCTGTTTAAAAACGACTTATCACGTTTCCCCCATCTGACGTATAACTTTAACATATTGCGCCACCGTCGCATGCTCTGCCTCACGATCTGCAATACTCATAAAACGACGAATCTCTTCCAAAGCTTCATCTTTTCTATCTTGCTTCCAAAGACAATTAAACAATGCAATAGAATATTGCCCTCTACCAGGTGCCAATAACACCAGTCGCTCGAATGCCATTTCTGCTTGTTGAAACTTTCCTAACGAAAAATAAGAACCTCCGAGCATTAACAATGCGGTCGTATTATCAGGGTCTTGTTGCAATAACTCTAATAATAGCATGCAAGCATTCTGTTCTTGGCCTTGCATAGCAAACTGTTGCGCTTGTTTGAGTTGCTTTTCTAAGTTTAATTCATTCATTGTATGTATAGAGGAATTGCATTAATAAGAGTCAAAAATGATTGGTTTTTTCACGAAACCAGCTAACTATGTAGTTCGTGCTAGGACTTCAGTCGCGCCCAGGTTTTCCGCTTTACCAGATATAACATGAAAGTTAACACAAATAGATAGAGCATAACGTAGACGCCTAACGAACGCCTCTCTTGCGCTCTTGGGTCTGCTGTCCAAGCAAGAAATGCCACGACATCACGTGCATCTTGCTCCAATCTTGAGCGTGTGCTCGCATCGTTTGTAATGGAATAAGCAAGCACATCAGGCATTTTTATATTAGGGTAAAGAATGTTTACAATGCTACCATCGCCACGCTCATCGTAGGCAAGCAGCAAACTATAGATATATTGTATGCCGTTACCTCTCGCCTTAGCCATTAACGACAAATCGGGGGTTAGCATACCAAACAACGCATGCATTTGTTGCGCATTCATTTTACTCAGCATGGGGTCGCCGATGTTATTCACTCCGCGGATTTCATCAATGTTTTCGATAGGCATGCCTATTTCCGCCAAGTCCTGAAACTTCACATATTTCAAATCATGACATAATACACATAAATTCGTAAACACTCGTACACCATTTTGTAAATTACTTAATTCATGTTCGATCTGCTCTTCGCGTAGTGCCTTTTCCCCGCTCTTGGCCCAAGAATTAGCCATCACAAAGCAGCAAACAAATAACAAGACGAGGGACTGTGAGGTTTTTCTCATTTTACATCGACACACTTACTTGCATTGCTCTTCACAACGAATGAGTTCTGCAACTTCCGCTGGCAACCCTTTCTTGCGCAAATAGCTTTCTTCAAATTTTGATAAAAAAGGCAGTAATATAAACGTGGAGAAATAGATCAACGTTGCTACCTGTCCTATACGAGTCCAAAAATCGGTAGGGGCTTGAGCACCTACATAAGCCAATACGATAACGTCGATTACAAAGATATAAAACATTGCCCGATATATGGGACGATATTTTGCGCCTCCAGGAATTTTTGATCGATCTAGAAAGGGCATCGCAGCAAATATAATCACCGAAAGCCCCATTGCAATTACGCCACCTAATAAATCGGGCACCGAACGCAAGATGGCGTAAAAAGGTAAAAAATACCATTCGGGCACGATGTGTGGCGGTGTCTGTAACGGATTTGCCGGTTGGTTATTCTCTGCCTGAATAAGAAATTCAGGATTGAAAAAAACAAAATAACTATAGATGATTAAAAACACCCCCAGCCCAAACAAATCCTTAACGGTGAAATAAGGATGAAACGGAATATTATTTTTCTCTGCGAGATTAATACCCGATGGATTACTGCTTTTAACATGATGTAGTGCAATCAAATGGATGACAACAATGCTAATGATGATGAACGGAAGCAGATAATGTAACGCAAAAAAGCGGGTTAAGGTCGCATCCCCCACGGCAAAGTCACCACGCAGCCAAATGACAATCTCGTCACCAATGAAAGGAGTAGCGCCAAATAAACTCGTAATGACTTGGGCACCCCAAAATGACATTTGCCCCCAAGGCAAGAGATAGCCCATAAAGGCGGTAGCCATTAATGCGAGCAAGAGCAATTGCCCAGTCCACCACATTAACTCCCTTGGGGCACGGTATGAACCATAATAAAGCGTACGCGCCATGTGAATATAAATAACCGCAAAAAAAGCCGAGGCGCCGACAGCGTGCATATATCGAATTAACCAGCCATAATTGACTTCACGCATGATGTGGTCAATAGAATCAAAAGCCATACTTGCATCTGGTTTATAGTGCATCGCTAAAAAAATACCGGTAAGGATTTGCAAGACCAATACAAACCCTGCCAGAAAACCAAAATTCCACCAGTAACTCAAATTTCTTGGGGTTGGGTATTCCACTAAATCGTGTTTAACAAAGGCAGAGAAAGGAAACCGCTGGTCAATCCATTTTATGATTTTACTCATTAAGCTTTCCCCAACAGAAGTTTGTCGGTTGAGAGAAATTGATAGGACAGCAGATAGAGATTTTTCGGCGCTGGTCCACGTAGTACTCGACCACTATTGTCATAAACACTGCCGTGACACGGGCAAAACCAACCCTCCGGTTTTTTGTTTGGCACGCAACCAAGATGCGTACATAAACCGATAACCACTAACCATTCAGGATTTAAAACACGCTCCTCGTCTGCTTGTGGATCAATTTTGCTGCCCGTTGATGCCTGCATGGCTGTTGTTTGGTCTGGCGTACGGTGGAAGATAAAAACAGGCTTGCTTTGCCACTCCACCGTTTTTACAGTACCTACTAGGATTTGGCTAATATCCACTTCCGTCGTCGATTTGCGCAATACATCTCTCGCCGGATTCATACTACTGATAAAAGGCCAAGCGGCGGCGGCAATACCTGCGCCCGCAACAGCGCAGGTTGCTTTTTCAAGAAATTGGCGTCGCTCAGGCTCTGCGGGAATGTCCGTTTTGTCGTCGGATTCAGATGTTGTCATTGCCTGAGCTCACAAGCTTGAAAAATAAGCAGCAAGATTCGCAATATCATCGTCGCTCAAACCTTGGGCGATGGAGTTCATCATTGGGTTTTTGCGACTCCCATTGCGAAAATCTTTTGTCGCTTTAATCAGATATGCCTCTTTTTGGCCAGTTAGGTTTGGAATATCCGGCGTCAGACTAATACCATCCGCCCCGTGACAACCACTACAAAGCATAGATTTATCTTTTCCTGCCGTCACATCCGCAGCTAAACTAACCATTGCGGTGGTGGAGAGAAGTGCCAAAATTGCTATGCAACAAAAATTTTTCAACGTCGACATTCATAAACCCCTTTATTCTAAATTCACAATGTATTTTAAGCCATTGAGCATAAAATAGATAGCGTTAGCCTATTGCCAAATCTGCAAACACACCTGTATATGGAGTACCGGAAAGACGCACGCCTAAGCGTTAAATCAGCTGAATAATATCCCTCTAACGCTTTCGCAATAGCATTGGATATATCGATTAAATGAGAGCATTCAAAACGAAGAAGAAAAAAAATATTAACCGCAAGAAACTGCGCTAAAAAACCACACCAAGGAAATACGCAAAAAAAATACGCTTAGTTGAGTTGACACCCGCTACCGGAAAATGTCCCTGACAGGCTTTCCGCTGCATCCTTCCATGTGCCACTAAGACTACCGGTTGCAGTATTAAGTGTTCCAGAAATTGTGCTGCCATCAGATAGCGTTGCAACTAAAGTGGTTCCTGAAACAGTTCCGCTCACCGTCAGCAACGCATCATCAGCAACACTATAAGCAACACCTGTTATGCTATTAG
>CAZWUO010000119.1:0-3453 GCA_964636675.1 uncultured Ectothiorhodospiraceae bacterium | reverse complement strand
AACGCATCATCAGCAACACTATAAGCAACACCTGTTATGCTATTAGAACTGCTGACATCAAAGGAAAACAATCCAAGATCACCACCAATGTAGTTGCCCGTAAAACGATGTTGTGCGTCTATCGCACCGCCTATTCTTGTACCCGAAAAATTACCACTAATTACGTAAGCAGAATTTTGCCATGATCCGCTCACCGCATTTACTGAGGAAAACTGACCGTTAAATGTCGCCCCTGCGCCGCTGTTCGAGCTTATAAACGCAACATTTTGATCATAGCTAATTGGAGTACTACCCGTTAGGCTAATATATTCATCGCCCGGAACACTGTATGCGACACCCTCAACATCTCCACTAGATGCATCGATCAAAAATCCAAAACTACCATTATCACCACCCGAATATGTGCCTTTATATGCACCGGTATACGCGCAAAGTAATGTTGTTTCTAAATGAGCCTGTGCCGCACTCGCATTTGGCAACGCATGCACGCCTCCATCTGCGGATACGGCATCCGAAATAATATCCGTTAACTCGGTGGATATATCAGCAGTACTAAAATCTATCTGCGTCCAATTTTGGGCAATTGCCTGCACAGCTGACGAAATATTTATGCCATTGGATGGGTCTCCGTCGTCATCCAACATCATTAAAAAACGCACAATATTCTGCACCTCAATAGAACTTGAACCGCTACTTGATACTAAATCAATGGGAGTGATAATTAATTTTCCACTCGTTGTTCCTAGCGTTATTCCGCCGATTGAAAATGTGACTGTTTTCCCAAGCTCATATGTAAAACCACCATCCACGCCCGTAATGCCAGACTGACCACCTGATACATAGTATAATCCAGCTACATTACTATCTTTAAATTGACCGGTTGCGGTAGCAACTTTGCTATCATCGCTAGCGCTGCTGTCATCACTAGAACTACTATCATCGCTAGAACTACTGTCATCGCTGGAGCTACTCTCTTCGCTAGTACTGCCGTCATCGTTGGAGCTGGCGTTATCGTTTAAAATATCTCCTTCGCTTGAACTATCAAGCGCTATACAAGCTGAGACAATAAATGCAACTAGAATCACGATGACTAATTTATTGAACATTATTATCTCCCTTCTTAATTATGTGAAAGAGGCGAATGGATGCCGCACTAGCTGTTTAATTTTTATATTAACGACACATCCAGCTATTTCTTTTGGTATTATTTTGCATTTCCAAATAGTTGCTCAATGAAGTATTTCATTAGAAACATAGGGTGAAGCTCTCTTGTGACTCATAACCTGAAGAAACAGCAATATCGAGAATTCTCAGATCCGTACTAAGCAGCTTATCGAGTGAATTTGCAAGTCTTCTAGAGCGAATATAGGTTTTTAAGGATACATAGCGGCTTTATTATGCGTATTATTACCAAGTTGCAGGGTCTGATTTAAACTTGGTTTTTTCTAGTTTCTCTATAAAGGTAAAGTTCGATTTCGATCTAACTTCACTCCAAACTTCGCTGAACGCTATTTTTTCCAGATTATCTGCCATTCCTGAACACCAATCTTGCCATGTCTCTTTACTTATTCGTTTTCTCTTGCGTAAAAATATTTGTTCATTACATAAATCGAGATAATTATAAATGAGTTCTCTCGTTTCATTTTTTTTTGATTCTAAAACTTGCTCTCCTATTAATGCATCTACAGGAATTTCTTTTAGTAACGCACGATATTGTTGATCTAGTGAATCCTCAAATGCAGATTGAGCAAGCTTTGCATTCTCGCGAAATTGCCAAGCGGCTAAAAAAACTCCTATCGCTGTGGCAACTGCTGCTATAGTATCCCAATTCATCTATAAACCTCTTTTTTTAACGCGTTGAACATACAATTTTCCATTCTCGTCTTTTAATGTAGCTTCAGATATACCGAATGATGCTGAAATTTTTATATTGAGAATATCAATAATTTCATTAACGCTGGAGGCAAGGGTTTTTTTCACTTTTTGAATGAAGACCTTTGGAATGATGAAGGTGCTTTCGGTGCACGGCAATTTCAGGGGCAAACTCGTGAAGAGGCTGTTATGTTTGATGGTTTGATGGATTTTATCGAATCAACTCCTTGCAACTGGTCAGGTTGTGATATTGCTTTGCCATAAAATAAATCATTTTTTGTGCTTACTCATCAACTGACTTCAGTTCCTAAATCCATTCTTAAAAAAGAATCTATATCTATAGAAAATCACCGTTACGAAATACTCGGCGCAATTGATTTATTATTGACGGGCATCTAACGGCTGTAGAAAAACCTCATTCTGACACAAAATTTTCTACAAGCTATTTTATTTTTCGATTGATTCGATTCGTTTTGCTTAATTCTGAATTTCGAAAATAACGGTGTTGATCAACCTTATAGGCATATTTTTATTTAAGTCTCCAAATTATCGCCGTTTTAATGGCCAAATCTACATCATTGTTAAAACCAGTGCCCACGCCAGCATTTATTTGAAAGTGATGTGTCACTTCATTGAAAATTCCGACAATAACTTCGCCGCTTTTTTCTCCTTCAAATGCTCCCGCTGCTTCCACCCCTAAACTAAGATGATGACGAAGTTCGCGCTTAATACTCACCGCGTAGCCTAGTTCACGATGCGAATTTTCATGTTTTTTATAGTTAGCATTTGCACCCAAAAGCCACGTCCCCACTTGATAAGTAGCAAGACCAGAAAACTTGAAGACATCATCATTTTCGCTATTGGAACCAAACCCGTATCGTGTAGCAACACCCAACACTAACGCCTGTCTTGTTGGCGTTAAACGCAGGCGTATGCCCGCCATAGTAGATTCATAGTTGAACGATTCCCCTTCCACCTTTTCAGCATCACTATTAATTTCTAATGATAACCAATCAGTTGCAGTCCATGATATCAAGGGTTCAAGTACGAATGCCTTTGCGTCATTTTGCCGCGTATAGTCTTGCCGAGAAATTCCATAGACGCTACCAAGATCACCTAAGCGTGCTGTTTGAGTAAGTAAAAAGTCTCTACCATGGTCAGCCCAACTTGCATTGTTAAATAAGACCAGAGAAAAAACAGCCAACGTATAAATATTTTTTACCACGTAATAATTTCCTTTATTTTGCCTAATGATTGCTTACGCCTCTTAGTGACAAGAGGTAATTTCAACTTCAAATAAGCCTGATTCGCCCCTCATAAAACAAACTCTATATAATTTTAATATTATAAATAATTTCTTTTGCTTTAAAATTTAAAATAAATGACGCACTAACCCTGATTACTACTTATTTCATTCATTGATTATACAAAACCCATTACCAAAAGGGTCTGCACAATAAGCAATAGAACCCCAATCACCACTATCTCCTCCTTCATGAAATCCTCCCAATCTCAGTATTTTTGATACAAGTTCATCGACATTATCACAGATAAAATCTAAGTGAACAGGTGTCCAATGAC
>CAZWUO010000118.1:0-11581 GCA_964636675.1 uncultured Ectothiorhodospiraceae bacterium | reverse complement strand
TTTAACAAAGAATATCGCCGCAATTGCAATAATTGAAGCCGATATTATTGCAAAAGAAAAATATAAACATAGAAAACTCCGTTACAAAATCAACTTTACATACGCTCTAAGCCAACTCAAAGACAACATCATACGTTTTGCTTTACGTATTTCAGAACCTAATTTATCGAGCATTTTCGTTAATCAAATTGCGTGCGCAGTAATTGCAGTTCGCCCTGGACGAAAGTTTGATCGTGGAGAAAGAAAAATAAGAAGAAACAAGTATCCAATGGCCTACAAAAGGGTGAGATAGGCTTAAGTTAATGGCATTGTATGGCACAAATCGGACTAGAATTTACATCAAATTTCTGTTTTTCAGTAGACCTCTGTTTAAATATTGACAACTATACTCAGAATATCTTATATAATCATTCGTAACATTAAATGGAATGGCAACACTATTTCGTACCTAGACTGTTTTCAATGAGACTTACCTGATCCATTCGCACTTGTTCAAATTTTACCGGTGATAAATAATCATTAAAGCTGTGCGGTCGACCATGGTTGTAGTGTCCAATAAATTCATCGACTAACCATTTCATTTTAAGCATCTCAATCAATTGAGAATGCTGATAAATGGTTTCGACCTTGAAAGTTTTGAAAAAGCTTTCGATTACCGCCAAGTCCCATGCTTTATAGGGCACATGAGCATGAGGGAGCAGGAAAGGGTACTTGGTCGTTTGATATACCCGTGGCGTTATAGATTTAGGCCTTATTACACGCCGTATTCTTTCCATGACTTCGTTGAAATTCCTTGCAATAGACCGGCTATTACGCGTCATTTCGCCTCGTCATGAAAGGAATATGACGTATACTAAAAACCTAAATCTATAACGCCACGGGTATATAACCGGCAATATGAGGGTTTTATGTGAATTTGATGAAGATACAGACCCGATAAATATGAGAATTGAGGGCCCGCATTAGGGGATAAAAAATGATGAGTAAGAAAATATATACAAAACCAGAACGTGTTCCTTCCCACGCAGGAAGAATACTTAAGTCAGGTTTTATAGATCAATATGAATTACGTATTGAAACTGTTGCCGAACTACTGGGCATAACCAGAGGGCATTTATCTCGTATAATCAATGCTCACTCACCTGTAACTCCTGATATTGCTAAACAACTCGGAAAGAAAAAGAATGCTGCTTAGGAGGCTCTACCAAGCCATATTAGAGACTGTACCAAGTTGCACGTCCTTTGCCATACCGCTGAAGTCGCCCTGCATTCACCAGCTCCCGCAATCTGACTTTAAGCGTATTCTGATTTGCTCCGGTTAATTCAACCATTTCAGCAATAGTGAGTCGGTCATTTTTGCTAAACAACCCCAGTACCTGAATAGATAGGGTGGGTAAATCAGCATCGTCATTTGTTGGTGCTTGCTCTTTATCTAACTTGAGAGAAAGATTGCTCTTTTGTGTTTTCAAACAGCGCAGAAAAAAACCAAGCCAAGGTTGCCAGTCTGCTACTTCGGTTTTTAGGGTTGTTTGCGTGCGCCTTAAGGCTTTGTAATAGAGGTCTTTGTTGTCTTCAATAATGCTCTCTAGCGAAGCATAGGGCACATAGTCATAACCGGCACGTAATAACATGAGTGTTATCAGGATACGAGACAGCCTTCCGTTGCCATCCTGAAAGGGGTGAATAGCCAGAAATACGACGTTAAATACGGCGATAATTAACAGCGGATGCATTGATGTTTCGTCAATGGCTTTTCGTGTCCAGCCAATCAATTCTTCCATTTCCCTTGGGGTATCAAAAGGTGTGGTGGTTTCGAAGACAATACCGATTTCCGTCCCCGTCTCATCCATGGCGATAACCTGATTGGAAAGTGTCTTGTAAGTACCCCGATGGCGTTCGTCTTTGGTGCTGTGCCTTAATAATATTTGGTGTAATTGCCGGATATGATTTTCAGTGATGTGCATATCTTCGTAGGCTTGGAACACCATATCCATCGCCTCGGCGTAACCAGCCACTTCCTGTTCATCGCGGGTTTTAAATGAGGTGGATGTTAGGTTGGATAGCAGTGTTTCTATCTGGATATCTGTCAGCTTTGCGCCTTCAATCCGTGTGGATGAGCCGATGTTTTCTATGGTTGCCACCTTACGCAGCTGCTGAAGCCGCTCGGGGGACATTGTTTTGAGTAATGCCCACTTGCCTTTGAACTCATCCAGATCTGCTATTAGCTGCAACAGTTCTTGATTAATGATAATTTTCGGTTCTTTCATTTCAGCCTTTAGCCACTTCTGTCTGTAAAGCTCTATACCCGATCTTACTACCTGATTATACCCGAAAATACCTGATTTTATAGGCAGGGGACAAAAGTCATTTCAATAGATTATTCCGCTTTTTGGACTCAAAAAAGCGGGCGGATTAAATGGTGGCGGTATTTATGGTGGTATGAAGAAAAATTGAAGGGCTCTAAAAGGGTGGATGCGCTACGCTTATCCACCCTTTTTTACGACACATTTTTACGACACCATGTTTTGCATTCAATAATTTATAACATTGGAAGTTGAGGCTTTAGCCGGTAGTGTTTGTTGGTATATTCGGCAATTCCGGATTACACCAAGAAAAAGTCAATGCGCAAATCGATGTTAACCGCCAAGCCTAGACATATGATGCACAATTTGCAGCGGGTTTTCCTTAAAATGATGGCTGGCAGGTTTTTTTGCAATCGCGGCAATCAGCAGCGCTTGCAATTCAGCATCGCTTAAACCGTGGCGTAGTGGTTCACGTAATTCGACAGCATGCTCATTCCCTAGGCATAAATATAATGTGCCTGTCGATGTTAAGCGTACTCGGTTACAGGATTCGCAGAAGTTTTGGGATATCGGTGTAATAAACCCAATATGCAGTGCCGTGCCTTTAATTTGAACATAACGTGCAGGCCCACCGTCACGCATAATGCTAGGAAGCAGCTCATAGCGCTGGCTTAAGCGTTGCTCCAGTAAATCGAGATCATAATAATGCTCACTCCCTTTTCTTCCCGCAGCACTGATGGGCATGGTTTCGATAAAGCGCAGTGTAAAGCTGTGCTTCAGGCAAAACTCAACCATGTTTTCAAATTCATCATCATTAACCCCCTTCATCGCAATCATATTAATCTTGATGGAGCTAAAACCAGCTTCTTTAGCGGCCATCAAACCATTAATAACATCGCTAAGTTTGCCGCTGCTGATTTTTTGAAAACGCGGTGCTTGCAAGGTATCGAGGCTGACATTAATGCGTTTTATCCCCGCTTGTTTGAGCGCGATTGCTTTCTGTTTTAATAAACTCGCGTTAGTGCTGAGGGATAAATCCTCAAGCCCTGGAAGCGCGGAAAACCGCGTGCAGAGTTTCCCTAAGTCTCGGCGCAACAAGGGCTCACCACCGGTGAGTCGCACACGCTGCACGCCCAGCTCAGTAAAAGCACGAACGATTCGGACAAGCTCATCCGTGGTCAGTTGCTGTGCGATCCGGGTAAAGTTGTTAAACCCATTGGGGAGGCAATAAAAACAACGTAGATTGCATTTATCGGTAATTGAGATGCGCAAGTAATCAATTTTTCGGCCAAAAGGATCAATGAGACCTTGCTTCTTATTACTTAAGTTATCAATAACTTCTAACGATTCCGCCGTGATATTCATCCGTGTCCTCATCTGCCTCTTCGGGCCTTGTCCGCAAAAATAGCTTCTTGTCAGGGCGGTATGTTACCTGTCGAGCCTTAGATTTCCAAGCGATGTCTAAAATCATAGTAAAAAAGTACAGCATTTTTATTTTTCACGGATACCTGTGATATTGATTTCCATGAAAAAACTAAAGAATAAATTTAGCGATTCTTTGCGCATAACGTGGAACTTGTTAAGTCATTTTAGGCGCGGTACACTCAAAAAAGGATGGATCGACTGACTAATTTACGTGGCATATTGTGGCACGGCTAGGTGTGAACTGGGCGTGAATTAGTTGAGTGAATAATAATAATAAAGGAATGTCATGGATCGCTTCGACCGTATCTATCAACTCGATAGTATCATCAAAAATTCACGTCTACCGGTTTCTAAATTTAAACTAAAAAATTATCTAGAGTGTTCCAACTCAACCATAGATCGTACCATCGAAGATTTACGCGACCATCTTGGTGCGCCAATCATCTATGATAGAAAGCGCAATGGATACTATTATGATGATTCCGCCGACAGCCGGTATGAATTACCTGGCTTATGGTTTAACGCCACCGAATTATTCGCATTGCTTGCCAGCCAACAATTGCTCCGAGATATTCAACCCGGATTATTAGAAGGCCCGATAAAACCCTTAACCAATCGAATAAAATGTCTATTAAGCAGCGCAAAACTGGGCCACGAAACCCTAGAGCAACGGGTAAAACTAATCCCACAAACCCCGCGCAAAGTTAACAAACATCGGTTTCAAAAAATCATATCGGCCATCGCCACTCGCAAACAAATTCAATGCACCTACCATGCACGTGGCACCGACGAAAAGACCTACCGAACACTATCCCCACAGCGCGTAGTGCATTACCGAGATAATTGGTATCTCGATGCATGGTGTCATAAACGCGCGGACTTACGCACATTTTCAATCGAAAAAATTATCGATTGTGGTTTGTTAAGCAATGACGCCATCGATATAAAACCAAGTACCTTGGATGAATATTTCACCTCGGCCTATGGTATTTTTTCAGGGCATGCGGACAAAATCGCCGTATTAGAGTTCGCCGAAAAATATGCCCCATGGGTCGCTGATGAGTGTTGGCACCCCGAGCAAACAGGAGAATGGCTGAGCGATGGACGTTATCGCCTGCAAATTCCTTATCGTCACTCTCAAGAATTAGTCATGGACATACTCAAATACGGCGCCGATGTCGAAGTCATCGAACCGATCGAACTGCGACAAAAACTCATAGAGACCATCCAAAAAATGCAAAAAAATTACAAAACGCGCATTCCCACCTCACGGAATGAGGTAGTGAGTGTGGGACTATTAAATGTAACAAGCATTCGCGATAGTTGATACAGGGTGAAAATATGAAACTATTATTAAATAGTTAGTGCAAACATATGGTTATATTGAAACACTGCTTCAAAAAAGAAGCAGTGCTCTATTACCAGCAGTTATCAACAAGTGTTTCAATCCACGCACCCGTAAAAGGGTGCGACTAAATATATAATAAGATAGATGTTGCAGTTAACATCAAGTGAAACTATTATAGCATAATCTTTTTCAAAAAGTATAGGCGATGCTATGGATTGGAAGCTGTTTCGGGAACTGAGGCTTTTATTGATTCAGCTACCAAATAACCGTTTTTGGGCTGTTTATGTGCTATTTATCATAGGGGTATGTGGGTTAGTTTTGAAACAATTTTTGTGAAGCAGACAAATGCACAGCTATACATTGTTGAACTATTGAGGAGGCAGCGATGAGCAAATACGAAATATCAATGGAAATAGCCGGACCCTTTGCGATGTGGTCTCGTCCTGATACGGGAGCGACACCCACAAGTTATCCGGTGCCAACTTGGTCTGCGGTAAAAGGAATATTTGAGTCGATTGCATTCTTTAACGATGGTAAAGCCTGGATTCGGCCCACGAGAGTTGAAATTTGCAAGAGAAAAGGCAGCAGTGGTGGCGAATTAAGCTTTCAGAAATATACCAATAATTATCGTGGTCCGCTTAAGGACAAGAAAAAAGTTAATTTTCAATTTTCAGCGCTTATTCTTGTCGATGTGCATTACCGCATTTATGGAGTTGTAGAGAATGGTAGTGGTGAGCATTTAAAACATGGTCGCAATCCCTGCCATGCCTTGGAAGCTATATTTGAGCGGCGACTAAAAAAAGGTCAGTGCCATAAAACACCTGCCCTTGGTTGGAATGAATTTGTGCCGAGTTATTGGGGGCCGTTGCGTGATAACGAGTCTATGCCTGACGCAACCGAGGTTGATACCGAAATTAATCTAGATTTGGTGTCAGTGCTCAATCAGGTTTTCGATAAAGTGGTGAATGGTCAGTACAAACCGCGATTTCAACACGGAGCGCAAGCATGGATTAATAAGGGAGAATTTCACTATGTTGAATGAACTCTATTCAATCTATCGGGGACTGAGTGCGATTGGAGAGTCGCCGCCAATCAAGCATAATGATATTCAGTCACCCGGCATGGGTGCCACGTTTCGGGTGATGTTGGATGATCGTGGCCAGGTAAACTCAGTCAAATTAATGACCAAGGAGCAGATTCAAAATAGTTGGTCATTGGGGAATGGCAATAAAAATCAATTTCCGGCGGTTAAAGTTGTTTATCCTTTATTGGCGGCAGGACATGTTGAATATATTGCTTGGAAAGAAGAAACCAATAAACCTAGCGAAGCTGAATATCGCGAACTGATTGAGCGTGTAACGCAGCAGCACTCAGTCGACTTGTCGCACATGAATTGTTGGCCGAGTTATCGTAAGCAGGTATTGACACGAAGAGAACAACTAAAAGGCATTGACGACTGTGCGGCAGTTAATCTACTGCTTGACCGATACAGCCAAACAGCAACCGGAGTGGAGATACTTGAACAAGTTGCTAATCTGCTAATTGAATCGGTACTACAGGGAGAAGATGCATATAGCTCAAAACATATCTGCACCCTATTATTTGGCGACGATGTAACGCCAAAAGGTGAGATTAAAGACGGCAAACGGATCACTCTGATGCTTGATTGCTTTCCTCAAGCGGACATCGATATCTACGCATCATCCAGGGATCAAGTGACTGGTCTTTCGCGGGCTTTGTTTATAGCAGAATCAAAAACCAACACAAGAACCAGAAAAGGTGAGTGTGCTCTAACCGGAGAAATCGGGCAGGTAGTCTACGATATATTTCCAAAAGAAAAGTTAAGTGTTGTAGGAAGTACCACTTTATTTGCTAAAAATGCAACTACCAGTGGACCAACAGTTAAACGATACGATGCCTCAGGCGGAGCGGCTTTTTCTGTTTCCGACAAACTCAGCCAAGAACTAGCAGCAAGCATTGCATTTATTAATTCAGCTAAATTCAAAGACCAAACCTGGTCGAAGCTGCCCTCGACTATTGGAGCATCACCCAGCTTATTATTGGCCTATTGTGAAGAAGACTGGGGCCTCTCACTGACACCTTTGATTACAGGTGAGTCGAAAATCGAAGATTTTGACGATTATCTCGATGCTACCGAGTCAGTACTCGAATCTTTCAAAGGCAAAAAATTAAACTTTGATTCAGTTGTTAATTTTATTGAAATTATTGTTATTGATAAAGCTAATCGTAAAATTAATTTCAGTACGACAGCTAAACTGAGTGAATTGATTCATGCTGCCGATGAGTGGAAGCTGGCTTGCCAGAACTCTCCAGATTTCATGCTTTATGCTCAAGTAAACAAAAATGAAAAAACGATGTGTTCGCCATGGCCTATTAGTCCGCAGCAGATAATGTATTTATCACGTCAAAAACGCATTCGAGATGGTAGTGATTCAACAAATCTACCCGGCATTAGCTTTGCCGATGTGATGAAGCTATTTCTTGGGAAGAATAAACAAGTCTTGGCGAGGCGTTGCTTGCAACGTATTAGTGAGCAGTATCAGCCTTTATTGAACTACTGTGCATTAAGCCGATTGCAGAAGGTACTACAGAAAAAAGCTCATGTAAAAACTAATCTTAAAAATAATACACAAGCCTTGAGCGCAGTTACATTGATGACATTGCTTCTATACAAAATTGGACGAACAAAGGAGGTATATATGAAAGATTTTGCATTTCAGTTAGGGCAGTTATGCTCTGCGATGGATGAGTTGCACATTGGTTATTGCAAGAGTGAACGCAAAGGCGATATTCCAAGTATTTTGATCGGTAATCAGGTATATGGAATGGCCTTACAAAATCCGAAAAAAGCAATGGATTTTATGGCTTCTCGTAGAAAGCCCTATGATTCATGGGTCATACGGATTCGGGCTAAAAATATTCAAACAGAAGATAAAGCGATAACGGCGGCTATATTTGCAAAAATTTGGATGGGCAAACAGGCTAAATCGTTAAATGATTTTCTATCTAGTCACGCCTTAGCCACGTCTGACACATACAAAGCTGAACTTATGTTGGGGTACTTAGCTGGCCGTCCTTATGGAAAAGAAAATACATCAGATGATAATCAGGGAGATAAATAATGAATATACCTTTTAATCGCCATGTCGGTTTGTTAATTCTAGATGTCACCATGTCTAATCCAAACGGTGATCCAGATATGGAGTCAGAACCAAGAACTCGCGAACTAGATGGGCTAGGAATGATTTCACCTGTTTCACTAAAGCGTAAATTGCGAGACCTAGTGAGTGAAAACTCTGAAGTTTTTTCTGTTGCCAAAAAACAGCTCAAACTTGGCGAAGAGACAAAGAATAAATTTAAAATTTTGGAAGAACGGGGCCGGGATCGAGATGCAATTAAATCGATGGATAAATCTGAATTTATGCAAGCCTATTGGGATGCGCGTATGTTTGGCAATACCTTCCTTGAATCACTAAAAGACGCTGAGTTGAACAAAGACCAAAAAAAGAAAAAAGCAGAGGGTGGTTATGCACATTTGATTAACACAGGGACAACGCAAATCGGCGTAGGCATGTCAATCGCACCTATTGATGTCGTTCGAATGACTAATACTAACAAATCAGGCGTTGAAGCTGATAAAGATCGCGGCATGGCGCCTCTAGCCTTCCGTGTGGTGCAGCATGGCATCTATTGTATTCCTATATTTGTAAACCCAAGCATTGCGAAAAAAACAGGTGCAACTACCGAAGATTTGAATTTGCTAAAATTTATGTTGCCCTATGTTTATCAGCACACTGCTTCTGCGATTCGTCCGCAAGTTTCGGTGCTGCATGCCTGGTTTGCAGAGCATAAAAATACCCTGGGTTCTTGCCCCGAGCATTTATTCATAAATGCTTTAACGCCAAAGTTAAAAGAGGGAGTCACGCAGGTTACCTCGGCAAAAGATTACGACATTCCTAACAAAAATAGTTTGGGTGATTTGTTAGAACGATTCAAAAATGTGAGTGATTTAGTCGACGGATAATGAATTATCTCGCGCATACACCACCAAAGGATAAACCTGGGCAGGAAGCTCATCGATATGCGGATCATATCAATGAGATGTTGAGTTATGGTCTCGATCTCATTGATTATTTGTTACTGATCTCTGATCTACTTGAAACAGAAAAGAATGAGCTGCGTAAAACTTTTAAAGCAGCGTTGATGTTACATGACATGGGCAAGCTAGATGAATCTATTCAACGAATATTTCGCAACGAAGATTCAGGTAGATTACCCATTGATCATATAGAAGCAGGCGTTTCAATCGCTGCTGAAATGGAGAACGAATTATTAGGTTGGTTGATTCGCGGGCATCACGCCCCCGGCTTGCCAAATAAAAAAACAGAGAAGTACTTCATTAAGCAGTTACGACAAAAACACCAGCTAATTTTATCTCCCTATTGCTTGAGAGGTGGTCGCCACCAGCGAGATAAACTTTCGGCAGACTTTGATAAACATAATGTTGCGATAGTTACTACGAATGAGAGGATTGAAACTTACAAGAGACGACAGATAAAGTCCTGTGGTGAGTGGCCACAGTTAAGTTTGAAGTTGCCTAGCGATAATATAGTGCCGCGTTTGATGCTGTCTTGTTTGGTGGACGCTGACCACAGTAGCGCAGCTTGTTATAGCCAGGGCAAACCGATGACGAATTTCAAACCTGCTGAAACTCGCTGGCATCAACGCCTGTTGGCTTTGGATAATTACATTGCAAACGTGATTGACTCTAGTGATGATCCTCATAGCGCTCGAAACAAAATGCGTGGAGAGTTTTATAGCCGTTGTTTTGATGAGAAGTTATTCGACTCGCGCTTAGTAGCCTGCTCTGCGCCAGTTGGTTTGGGTAAAACAACGTCGGTAATGGCCTATTTACTGCGTTGTGCAATGAGAGATGATTCCAGCAGAGTATTTGTGATTGCTCCTTTTTCAAATATTATCGATCAAACGGTTCGGGTTTTACGAAAAGCTGTTGTGCTAGCTGACGAAGATGCCACTTCGATTGTTGTTGCGCATCACCATAAAGCCGAATTTAGCAACAAAGATATGCGTCAATATGCAGCAAGCTGGGAAGCGCCGATTGTAGTGACAACAGCTGTACAATTTTTTGAAACGCTTGCAGCTTCTAATCCTTCTAAACTTCGGAAATTGCACAACGTTGTTGGTGCCGCGATTTTTATTGATGAATCCCATGCCTGTTTGCCAGCCGAATTATTAAATATTAGCTGGCATTGGATGAAACAGTTGGCAGACACTTGGGGATGTAATTTCGTTTTTTCCTCTGGCTCCATGGTCAAATTTTGGCAAGATAGCTATCTGATCAATGATGCTATTGATACCTTGCCTGATCTATTATCTGACAGTTTAAAAACGAAGACACAACAGGCTGAGGGGCGAAGAGTTATTTTCGAGCGAATTGATAAGCCATTAAAACTTGATGAGTTAATTAAACAAATACAATCGGATATGGCTTGGGACGAGTTTCTCCATCAAGATAAACCATCGTGTTTGGTTATTTTAAATACGGTGCAATCAGCAGCGGTCGTCGCTGATACTCTGGCGAGAGGTTTGGGTGATAATGAAAATGAATTATCGCATAAAACTGTTTTGCATCTATCTACTGCGTTAGCAGCAAGAGATAGGGAAATAATGTTGAATGAGGTGGTTAGGAGGCAAGGTGACAGTAATTGGAATCATCGCCCTTGGTATTTGATTGCCACCAGTTGTGTTGAAGCAGGCGTTGATTTTGATTTTGCCATTGGTTTTCGAGAAAGCTGTTCAGTAACCAGTTTTTTACAAATTTCAGGAAGAATCAACCGTCACGGCAAACGATCTTTTGGTCGATTATTTGATTTTAGAGTTTTTTCGGAAGATGGCCTTAATCACCATCCTGGGTTTGAAGAATCATCTGATATTCTGGATGAATTGTGGCCAGAAATGACAAAGGATAATATGGATAGCAGCGATCTTTGTACTCTAGCTATTCGCAAAGAACTGTCTCGATTTCCAACGAAAAAAAATAAATCAGAAGCATTGTTGTTGGAAGAGCAAAAACAGGGTTTCCAGAATGTGTCGTCAGCTTATCGAATTATCGACTCTGAAACAGCAACCGTAATTATAAATATCCGTTTAGTTGAAAAACTGGAAATGGGAATTCCTGTGAATTGGCAAGAAATTCAAGAGAATTCTGTTCAACTTTGGGCGGCCAAAATTAATAAGTTAGGGTTAAAGGAAATTAAAGGATGTCGGCAAGATGGTATCTATTCGTGGGTTGATACCTATGAATATGATCCCAATTTCTTGGGTATCATGGCTGGAATTTTGAAGCCAGAAACCTTTTTTAAAGAAACTGGCGGAGTTTTTTAGTGTCCACACCACCCACTTCTCAACTCATCATCTACCAAACTGAAGACGGGCAAACCCGTCTTGAGGTTCGGCTGGAGGA
>CAZWUO010000117.1:0-11624 GCA_964636675.1 uncultured Ectothiorhodospiraceae bacterium | reverse complement strand
GCTTAAGGGGTTAATTGATAAATTGGAATGCTGTGGTTTGTTTGGCGCTTACAAAGAACCCGTCCATATCTTGCGATAGACCTCCATCAACGACAACGGTCTTGCTCGCTTTTCCGCTGTCGCCAGAAATTTAGGTGTGGGTAAAAAGGTTTAGATTCCGCTGCTTGTCCCACCTGTTCCGCCATGGAGAGTCCCAATAAATCAAGGATAGCAACACGACCCGCCAAGGTTTCAGAGACATGACGCATTAAATGAAATTTTTGCGACCCCGTTAACCAAAACAAACCCGGCTGGCGGCGTTTGTCGGCTTCGATTTTAATCGCAACAAAAAGCTGGGGAGCATACTGAATTTCATCAATAATGACAGGTGGCTGATAACGCTGCAGAAAGAGCGCTGCGTCTTCCTGAGCCAGAATACGCTCCGGCAACGAATCCAATGAAACATATTTCATCGAAGCTGGCGCGTATTTTTCGAGTAAAGTTGTTTTACCTACCTGGCGTGGACCTGTAATCAGAGCGACAGGAAATGTCTTTGTCACATTTTCAAGTGTGCTGACGAGCGTACGGTTTACAAACACGATATCGTCCAGTTAGGAATGCAATTCCAATATGGACGATAAATGACGGTAAGTCAAATATAGCGTTTAACAGTACTACCTAGATCCTGCAAGTGAATATTAAATCTTGACTTTATTCCGGAAATCTACGACATTCTCGGAGCATGTACCGGCGTATAATTAACCCACCAATAAATAAGAGTTTTTTCTTATTTGGTCCACGAGGAACGGGCAAAACAACGTTAATAGAACAGGTCTCCGTGCCTAAACAAGCCGAAACAACAACTTCCTGGTCAATCACTCTTTTAGACCCTGATACCGAAGAAGAACTGAAACGGCGTCCCACGCTATTACGCGAGCATATACAAGCCAAACGTGGGCGATCCTTTACGAATATCGACTGCGACATCCAAGACCTCTCCCCGCATCACTTGATGCCAGCTTTCCTTGCGGATGTTCAAGCTGGTAGTGCAATCCACGTAACACGCCTTTGGAGGAGCGCGAATGATTGTCTTGCACAAAGGGGCATTTTATTCCCGCCTCTGAGTAACGTTCGTAATGATAGGTTTCGGTGAAAAAACCGCGTTGATCACCAAATACTTTAGGCTCGATGACGATGACCCCAGGCAATGGCGTTTTTATAATTTTCACTTAGCGCTCATTCCTTAATAAATTCATTAAATATTGGCCGTAACCATTTTTTGCTAAGGGTTGCGCCAATTTTTCCAGTTGTTCCGCAGAGATATAGCCCATGCGATACGCGATTTCTTCGGGACACGATATTTTTAGCCCCTGTCTTTCTTCGACTATTTGAATATAATTCGCGGCAGCAAGTAAGGAATCGTGGGTTCCTGTATCTAACCAAGCGGTGCCTCGACCGAGTTTTTCTACATTGAGTTGATCTTGTTCAAGATAGACTTTGTTCACATCGGTTATTTCTAACTCTCCACGCTCGGAAGGCCTGATGTTTTTAGCGATATCGACCACGGTGTTATCATAAAAATAAAGCCCGGTTACGGCATAATTTGACTTAGGCATTTTTGGTTTTTCTTCTAGATCAATCGCTTTGCCTTGTTGATCAAAAGCCACCACACCATAGCGTTCTGGATCACGCACATAGTAGCCAAATACTGTAGCTCCGGTTTTGCGTGAAGATGCCTTTTTTAAGGTTCCTGACAACCCATGCCCGTAGAAAATATTATCACCGAGTACAAGACTCACCGGAGATTGATCCACAAATTGCTCGCCTATAATGAAGGCTTGTGCCAATCCTTCGGGTTCAGCTTGTACGGCGTAGCTGACGTTTAACCCCCATTGGGAACCATCGGCTAATAGATTTTGAAAAAGTGACGCATCTTGAGGTGTGGTAATCACTAAGATGTCTCGAATACCCGATAACATATGGGTAGCGATGGGATAATAAATCATGGGTTTATCGTAAACAGGCATGAGTTGTTTACTAACGGAGAGGGTTAATGGGTGAAGGCGGGTGCCGGAGCCTCCAGCGAGGATGATTCCTTTGTAGCTCAAAATGGACTCCAGTTGATTTGGTTTTGAATCAGGAATTGGAAAGACCTTAATTCTAATAATTGCATTCGAAGACTGTTAATGAATAATATTTAACTTCGTCAACCGTAAAAAACAATCATCGGGTCATATCCAGGTCAATATTACCCACTAGAACTCATTCAAAACAGATAGATAGCGATAAATCACAATCTGTTCATCGAACTCCTTTTCCATTTTACGGCGACCAGACTTTCCCATTTCTCGTTGCTGTTCTTTCGAGAGACTAACAAAAAGTAACATTTTCTCTACCAAATCATCAACATCTTTCGGACGACAGAGAATCCCCGAAATTCCTTGATCAACTGCATCTCTACACCCTGGAAAATCGGTCGTGATAATTGGAATAGCCATACTTGCCGCTTCAAGCAATGATCGTGGAACACCTTCCCGATAATATGACGGAAGAACAACACAACTAGATTGCGCAATTATTGGTGCTACATCTCCAGTCGACCCCAAATACTCTACAACACCTTCCTCAACCCATGCGCTAACTTGCTCTTGAGATATCGAAGATGGATTGTCCGCATTAAGAAAACCCAAAAGACGAAAAGTTGTGTTAGGGTATATTTTCTTTATCCTGCGTGCTGCATCAATAAACTCACCAATACCTTTATCCCACAGCATCCTTGCGACTAACAGAAACACAACGTTACTTTCGAGTGCCCCCTCTTTTCGAGGCACAAACCTATTTAAATCAACACCCGACCCAGGGATCCGCTCTACTTTGGATTTACGTACTATTCTTAGCTTTACAAATAATTGCAAATCATCTTCATTCTGAAAAAAAACCTTTCTTGATGTACGAAACGCTATTCTATAAAGGAACTTTACAATAGAAGTTACAACACTGTCTTTGACGAAGGCACGCCCTAGACCAGAGATATTATTAATAACTCCGGCCCCAGCCATTTGTGAAGCGATGCTTCCATATATGTTTCCTTTAGGTGTGTAGGTAAGTACAATATCTATCTTTTCCCGTTGTAATAACTTAAATAACTGCCAAATCGCTCTTATTTCCGTAATTGGATTAACGCTAGAGCCTGAAAGACACCACTCAACGTGTTTGATTCCGCTCTTCTCTATAGTCATGGCAAATTCATCTTTAGGCGATACCGCAATCACATCATGGCCTTCTAGTTTTAAAGAACTCATGAGATTCGTACGAAAGTTATGTAAATACCAAGCCGTGTTGGATATGACTGCTATACGCATAATATATTAATCATTTGAGCTACTATTGAATTATGATTCGAAAAGTTTATCGTTAACTTGGGTCTTTACAACCGAGTACAATAACTCTGCCATCCTAGGTGCGGCGACTTGTAGCGAATATCGGGCCTCTACATCGCACCGCCCTGCTTTCCCCATTTTCTCGCGTAAATTTGAGTCTTCACATAGACATTTAAGAGCTTTGTACCATTCATCTGGACTATTAGCCAAGAATCCATTAATCCCTACATGCACAATATCGGAATTTACTCCCACTGATGAGGCAACCACCGGTTTACCGCAAGCCATATACTGAATAAGCTTATAGCCACATTTTCCACGTTCGAACGGCTCGTCTGGCAATGGCATGATACCAATATCAAATCGTTGTATCTCTTCTACTTCTGTATCTTCCGACCATGCTCGCGCATCAATAGGAAGACCAGAAAGCTGCTCTGTATTTGCTCCGATAGCAACCACTTTGACATTATGGGACTGTTTCAACTTCACTAATGCAGATCTGATCGCCAGAAGATACCGTGCTGTGTTAGGTGTTCCAATCCAACCAATCGTTAATTGCTTCTTTGGCGACGTTGGTAATACTGAGTAACGGGATAGATCAACTACAGTTGGCAACCACTCTACTTTCTTTGCCCCTGCTAGCTGAGCTCTATTTCCTAAATAATCGTTTCCTACTATAACCAGTTCTGCGCGCTTCATTAGAACGTCTATCTTATTTCTCAACAAAAATCGCATCAATGGATTCCTATGTTGATCATAACAATGAAACCGCGCATCATCATAATCCAAGACCAAAGGTGATTTTCTTGAAAGTATTCCACGCTCAATCCAGCTTGGTATCCATGGAAACATCTCTTTTTCCACCCAAATTAGATCGAACTGGTTCGAACGCGACATAACTACGAGCCTGTAAAAATAAGACTTTAAGACTCTAATAACCGACACTTCACCATCATATAAAGCAGCAACGTAATCATCTCCTAAAAATGGGGCAACCGTCACCTCAACTCCTCTAGATTCAAGATAAGAAAGATATTGGTATGAACGTAATCTACTGCTGGCACCAAGACGTCCGTATCTACTTAGAAGTAAAACTCTCATTATCAAACGTGCTGCAAGTGTTTTGCACCAACATATCGGCTAATAATCTCAGCATCTGAGATCTTATCTTTTACCTTTTTGCCAAAAAAATATGTACAAGAAGCACCATCCATAGCCTGAGGCTTGTCTACAAGCAATTGATCCGCATATTTTATCCAAGAAAAAACTAACCTACTCAATATTTTTATTGACAAACGCAAATACTTTTTTGTAACAAAAGCCAACAAAAAATTCTCGATTGCCCACACAAGAGCAGTGCCAGGGCCAGCAACCATACCTGACTCAATTTCAGAAAAACCATTAAACAACCTTCGATGTCCCGATAAAGTATAACGAGTGAAGTCATACGCACCTTCATGCACTTGCTGCATAAATGGCATCTCTGAATACAAAAAACCACCTGATTTGAGAATTCGGTAAATTTCATCTGCTACACGTTCAGGTAAAAGCACATGCTCTAAAACCGCAGTAGTAATAACAGCATCAAACACGTTGCTGTCAAAAGGTAAGTCATGTCCATCACAAAACAAATCTACATCAGCGCCGGTATCAATATCAGAATACACGACATTATGCGAATATATTGATTTCAACATAGGATCAAGCCATTTTCTCTGTTTCCCTCCACCAACAACAAGAATATTTTGAACACCTTGTTCATCAAGCATCCCTCGAAGCAATCCAACTACCCTAGCATAAGCCAGATTTACGGAGGGGCTAGGAACAAAACGTTTCAACCCTTGTTTCATATTTCCTAGATCAGGAGTAGCTTGGACATAGTCATCTATGGAAAAAAGCGCGTTGTCATGTCTCAATAAAATCGGGCGATGTTGTGAAAAAGGAAACTTTGTTTTGCAGTGTTTACAAGTCAATAATGAGTCATGATCATCAAAACCTCCGACACGACATTGAGGGCAACGCAAACTTGATATTAGGGCAGAACTAATCACTATATCTCCAATTTATTTTCAACAATGTTTAGCTTTTCTTTTTCAACCCAAACTAAATAATATTCTCTGTTTTTAAGAGATTAATAATTCATTTTAAACAAGATTAGTCTAACTAATAATAAGACAACTGACTTGCATATAATCCTCTAATATACCTATTATCAGAAAGCTGAGTAACCACAACAGAGACAATAAAAACTTCTCATTTAAATACTACAGAATTTCATAAACTAAAGCCCCATCAAAAACTTTTTAATATTTCACATCTGCACCAAACGATCAAAACCCATAACATTCCAAATAAATAGACCTATATGAGTCCAATAACTGCATTTAGTGTAGTTAAAGTAACCGAGTAACTCTGTAAAAATAAATCGGGGAAAAAATAATCAGCCGAATAACTGTGATAGCATGTCTATAGCCTTTAATCAAAGTGTTTACTTTTTCTTTTTCATGGGGCAACAACTCAAAATACTCATTACAGCTTTCTGGATTTTCAGAAATATATCCAACTTTCGTCTTATTTTTCCACGTCACATAGCAAAAACTCAGCTGATCTCGTTGTGTTTTCGTATTTAATTCAACCCACCAATCCTCCATAAGAGTGACAATATGTTGTTCATTATGCGCTCTTAATAAAACACGGTTAAGTGTCAATCCGTGATTTTTTGGAAAACCATCATTTATATAACCTCTAACCTGATTAGTAACACTGAGAAATTCTACTTTACATAATTTTATACACGCCAAACCTTCTGAATAAATACAGTCCCTCTTGTTATGCTTTAATGCTAAGACATCATAATTCAGTAAATATTTTTCAAAAAGGTGGGCAGGATCCTGTTTGAATCTAATATTCGCATCTACATATAAGCTTGCATCATATTTACTCAAATGTTTATGCGGTAAAATTTTATAATACCGATTCATCATATTCGGATTTAATTCACAGTCAACAACAATAATCATCCACGAATCTGACTTCAAATTTACATTATCTGTATAGCAAATAAAGTCACATTCTGGACTTTCAAAATTAAATTCATTTAATTCATCGTAATCACCAAACAAAGCGGTGTAAACAACATATTTCTTTTCAACTCTTTTCTCTACTAAATTTACCATAATTCACCCGGTAACCTACTTTATCAAATCACTTTCTTTTTCTTTAGGGGGCAATGTTGCAAATGAAACTGCATTAACTTTGTGCTTTCGAAGACCGTTTTTCAAATATTTAAAATAAACCGTCCATGACAGTACGAGGACAAGCACATGCCCCACATTATTATAACTTTTCATACCAAAATCTAACGACAGCTTTAAAACCAATAAAGTTAGAACCATATTCCTCATAAAAAAATAGGGATGCGTTTTATCGAGTTTCAATATTTTAATAAATAACCAAATTATGGGTAGATAATAAAGAGAAAAACCAATTACACCTGCATTTAAAAGCATCTCAGTATAATTATTCTGACTATTTATACGATATTCTTCCCCTTTCAATATCGCACTAGGGGTCGTCAAAAAACTGCCCATTGTTTACACCAACACCTTTGTATGGGTGATTCAAAAAAACTTTAAACGCTTCTATACCCGTGGCGTCATAGATTTAGGTTTTTAGTGTGCGTCATATTCCTTTCATGGCGAGGCGAAATGACGAGTAATAGCCGGACTATTGCGAGGAATTTCAACACCGTCATGAAAGGAATAGGGCGTGCAATAAAGCCTAAATTTATAACGCTACGGGTATATATAGAGAAATATCCGAATTCCACCGCTTGAGGTTCTTTTTGACTCTAAATCTCCATGTTGATATGTAGCAACTGTAATTTTAGGTTTAAGCAATATTAAGCTTGCTGTCACAAGCACAACAAAACTACCCAAACCCCAAACAAAAATCTTTGTTAGCTCATTGTGAGCCGGAAAACACCATAACAATCCCAAAAAATATTGATAGCATAAAAAAGTGAGGCCTCAAGTGACTATTAGCAGCTATCACTATGTTTTCTCATTTTTTCAAATACTTATTACGATTGTGCCAAGCGCTTATCAAATATACCCGCTGAACAAAAGCTTTTATTTTTCCAGACAATCGATGATTTAAATCAATTTTGGCGTAAAGGCTATCTAGAATCCTCTTTACTTCATCTTTACGCCATAATTTACAAGATAATATTTCATGGTCAACATCGTTTCTCATCATCATTAGAATTGAGTAATAGTCAAACTCATATGCCATTTTCCCCAGCGAGTCACTATTAATATCAATTTTTTCATGCAACAGCTTTCTCAATGGTAACTTGTTCCTCAATTCACGCCTATTGAATAAGCACTCCTCCGAAAAACTAAAAATGTATTTTGTAACATCTTCATTTGTAAACGGAAAAATCACATTCGCGCTGTTCATATCGGCAAAATTTCTTACCTTACGCATAACTTTTTCAAATTCAACTAGCCCACCCCATATATCTGCCCTCAAGTCAAAATAATCCCAATCTTTTCTATTTTCAGTTTCATCTCTCCAATAACTATGAACATCAGAAGCCTCCATTGAAAACTTTTCCACATCGCCATATGAAAAACCAAATAACCCTGCCCATTCCGCCCGCGTATTTGTCGCCATTCGAATAACCGAACCAGAAGTCAAACGATCCGCCACAAACCTAAAGCTATCAAATTTTGAAAAATATTTTTGCCGAAAATACTCTGACTTACTCGGAATATGACCCATGTAAACATCGTTCCCACTCCCATCTATAATATTACTACCATGAAAATTGATCTGAGTAGAATATATAGGGTAAGCTAGAACAACATTATCCATACAAGGTAGCGGAATATTTTCGAAATAATCACCAAAGGAGTTCAAATGTGACTGAGTTATTTTCGAGAGTTCAAATACTTTTTGATGAGAAAAGCCCAATTTAGTTGCTATTTTTTTTGAAATCTCACTTTCATCTTTATCTCCTTTGCTTTTATGGGACACACACGTAATTCTATCTTGCCAACCAGCTTCAGCTAAAGCTAAAGCTATGGAATTACTATCTTTACCCGCACTATGAAATAAAAATGTTTGTTTCTTGTCATCAATTCTTGAAATTACTGCACCAGACAGTAACTCCAAAATAAGTTGTTCATCTATTCCAGTTTGTTCGCCTCTGCATTCGTTAAGAAAGGGGAATTTGTGTGAAAATTTTATTTCTATTTCATTGTCAACACTTCTAATAACTACAGAATATCCAATACCAACAATAAAAATATTTTTATATACAGTATTTGGAAGAGGCACGACTCCACTTTGAAGTAAAAATGAAATAACATTAGGCCCAAGTTCTAATGGCTTATCGACACGCACATCATCAAGTAATTCTTTAATTGATTCTGAATAGAGCAATAATTTTTTATCGTCAGAAAGATAGATATAGATAGGAAACTCACAGGCTAGATCTGATTTCAAGATAAAATCTTGCCCCCCAAAAATATATGATTTAACCATTTGACAGTCTTTTTCTTAAAATATTCAATATTGCTTCACGGTGAGAGTCACATTCAATTTGATTAATTTTGGTCGGTATCGATTCTCTATTTAGTAAAAGTTTTCCTATACCCAGCTTTCTACTCAAAAAACCAAGGCCTCTAAACTTAAATGGAAAAAAAGTATTTATAATGTAATTGTCTTTTTTACTCAGACAGAATTCATCCCACTTCACTAACCAAGAGTCATTATCTAAAAGAATAGCATTAAGTGACTCTATATGATTTATAAACAGCTCTTTTTCCTTCCCTTTCATTTTGATTATCCCTGGATTGCTGACATCTTGAGTATATGGGATAATAATTGGATCAAGCATCTTTTTCTGTTCAACATCTATACTTATCTTAACCATATATCCTTCATCCCACCGAGGATTGTTAGCCTCTACATCAAATAAGAAATTACCTATACTATAAAATATTGGAGCCCCTTTATAATGTTCGAACGCACCAGGTACATGAGGATGATGACAAATTATTGCGTCAACACCCAAGTCGACATAATGTTTACAAGTTTTCCTCAAGCCAGGCCTTGGTAACGAAAAATACTCATTGCCTCCATGAATAGTAACAACCACGATATCAGCATTGTCTTTTGCTTCTAATATTTGCTTGTAATTATCAATTGTATTCACTGGAGCGGCGCCAGCTTGATCCGTCGTCGCAATACTGAATTCATACTCAGCTATTGCGATAATTGCCACCATTACCCCTTTAATATCTTTATAATAAATTTGTTGCGCTTCCTCTAGGTCACTGCCAGCACCTACGAAATCCAAACCAACATTATTACAACATATAATCGTTTCGCTTAAGCCTCGCTCACCATAATCCATAACATGATTATTTGCCAAACCGATCAACGAAAAACCCACCTTTTGAATTACATCGATACAACTTGGAGCGGCTTTAAGTCTCGGGCCATTCTTCAATATTTTCTGGTTAGATATTGTAAGAGGAGACTCAAGATTCACAAAAGACAAATCAGAACTTTTAATTTCTTCTTCAACATCTGCAAACAACTCCAGCCCATTTACTAGAAACATTTCATTTTTACCAATAGGAGCAAGATCCCCGCAAAATAATAGCTGAATTTGATTTTTCATTTTAAAACCCCATTGAAAAAGCGAACAACTGAAACCGCTTGTTGTTATTGTAGAAAAAGATACGCACTCATTTCTGTGATCGTTACGTTAAGATAAGCAATAACTCACTCACAAACTGCATATTAAAACTAAATGCATATTGAGTTAAATTACCTCCGGCAAAGCCGGAGGCTTATTTGGTTACGCCCTCAAAGGGCTAAAGTAAGCGCCCAGGGCGCATCTATATTCCAAGCCTGAGCTGATCCCGTTGCTCATCATCCTTTTCCTGGTTTCGAATATATTCAATCACCATTGCTTCATCAAGACCTACTGTTGAGACAAAATAACCTCGCGCCCAAAAATGCTCACCCGTAAAATTCTTTTGCCGCCCTTTAAATTTACGAGCTATGGATATAGCACTTTTTCCTTTCAAATAACCCACAACATTTGAAACAGCATATTTTGGCGGAATACTAATACACATATGAATGTGGTCAGCCATTCCATAGCTTTACATATCAAGTCAGTCGTCATGCGTTTACTGATGTACCAGCCCACTATTCGCCGTGAGTATAAATCCATTACTATCGCTAAATACATCTAGCCTTCGCCGGTTTTCAAGTAGGTAATATCACCTGCCCAGACCTGATTAAGCCCAACAGAATTAAAGTTCTGATTTAATAAATTATCGGCAACTTTATCACCATGGTTTCTTTTCGTTGTTACCTTGTATGCAAGGCGCTGAGTGACTTCTAGGCCCAGTATTTTCATTATGTTACATACTTTGTCGCGACCGATTTGAAAGCCTTCTTCACGTAATTTCTTCATCATTTCACGGCTACCTAAGCTATTGCGGCTCTGCTTAAATAACGCTTTCATACGATGATGGAGATGCAGAGTCTCCGTATTCATTAGCTTCTCTGGTGTAAGCGCCAAACTATCCACGTAGTTGTTTTCTAATCCGTCTTCTGTTTTCTTTTCAATGGCGTCACTTTATCTTTCACCCGCCAAGGCAATAATGCCTCAATCTTTTCAATCGTATCGGCATAAGGAAGTTCTTTAAAAATATAATGCAGATACGAATAGGGTTCTATCTCATTGGCTTTTGCTGTCTCAATCAGACTGTAAAAAATACCACTGGCATGCGCACCTTTAGGTGTGTCAGCAAACAACCCGTTCTTTCTGCCGATCACAAACGGTCGAATGGCGTTCTCTGCCAAGATATTACTGATCGGTATTTTTCCATCTTCGCAATAACGCGTGAGCTTTGGCCACTGATTTTTCATATATACAAGCGCTACAGAGATAAGTGAATCGGCGGGTGCTTTACCCATATTCTTGTCCATCCACGCTTTCAGGTCTTCCAATACCGGCAGACTTTTCTTCTGACGTTGTTGGTATTTTCGCTCCGGGCTTAGGTCTTTTATTTTTCGTTCGATGGCATACAGTTTTCCGATTTTGATCAATGCGATATCCGCTTTGCTTTGCCCTTTTTGCTTGACCGGCTGTGCGGACTGGGCTTCTTTAAATTTCCGTCGGCAGTGATCCCAGCACCCCACTTGGTCGAGCTTGAGTGTTGCACTCGCCGCATC
>CAZWUO010000116.1:8673-11665 GCA_964636675.1 uncultured Ectothiorhodospiraceae bacterium | reverse complement strand
TTCACGCTCTAGCCTGAGTTGTTTATTTTCTTGACGTAAGGTTCGAATCTCTTCTGGGTCAGGCGTGAATTTCCCTTAGCCGTAGCGGCATACGGGGGTCTCTGCTAAAATTCCTTATCAAGTTAATACCACTAGTTGTAAGACGAGCGTTATACGATGTCAAATATTACATTTTGTTGGGAACTCGGCGCCGGTTACGGCCATATCGCAGGATTTAAGATTTTAGCCGATGAACTCATGCGACGAAACCATACTATTTGTGCACTCTTGCGTGATACGACTTATGGCACCGCTTTTTTTGAGCCTGATACTGTCAAAATTGAAATGGCACCGTTTTTTCGTTCATCAAATATACACTCTTCACCCACCATCAGTTATCCAGATATCATTCAGCGCCTAGGTTATGCATCCATGGATACATTGTTACCACTCGTAGAACACTGGCGTAGCAAATTCATTGAGCATAAAACGGAATTGATTATTGCAGATCACTCACCCACCGCATTACTTGCAGCCCGTACATTGGATATTCCGGCAACCGACTATGGCAATGGTTTTTTTTCACCCCCCCCGATATATCCCCTGCCAAGCTTAACGCCCTGGTTACAGCCAGAACCGGGGTTTCTTGAACATATAGAAAATCAGGTATTAATAATAATTAATGAAATACTAAACCACTATTCGAAAACCAATTTGTCTCACTTCTATGAATTATTTGAAATTGAAGAAAATTTCCTGTGCACATTTGCTGAATTGGATCATTATAGCGGCCGATCTGCCGACGTTTATTGGGGGCCAAGATTTAGTGGCGATACGGGGGTCATTGCACAATGGCCGGAGAATGATAAAAAAAATATTTTTGTTTATGTTAACCAGTCTTATCCATTTCTCGACAAATTGTTACGCAGCTTTGAACGAATAGAAGCCAATATTCTCATCCATTGTGCGGGTCTTTCCAACACAATGATTAAATCATATACTTTCGATAATACGGTTTTTTCTAAAGAACCGGTGCAGATGAATAGTCTTACCGGTAAAGCGGATTTGTTGATTAGTCATTCAGGTCATGGCTCTGTCGCCGCTTTTTTGCTAATGGGTATTCCACAATTAGCGGTACCCAGACAATTAGAGCAAATGATGCTCGCACATAAACTTAAACACTTGGGCTTATGCGAGGTCATTTTCCAAAGTAGCGAGTCGGTAGATTATGCTCGGATTATAAACCAAACAATGCACAACGATAAAATGAAAAAACAGGCAAGTTTATTTGCGAATTATTATTATGGTTTTGATCAACAGCAACAAATCGAAGAGATTGCACTTTGCTGTGAAGATATAATAGCGGGATAAAAAAAGGTGCTATAAAAAGCACCTTTTTTTCAACGAATAGCTTAACGAGTACGTAAGCTACGTTGCTTGCGTCTTCTACTAAATGCAAGACCAGCAATACCGCCACCCAATAATAATAAAGCACTAGGCTCAGATACCGTTACAGTTGCTGATGAACTAGTAACCGTATTGCTATTAATGAGCACCGAACTCAAACCATTAGGATCGCCAAACTGGGAACGCGCCCAATTGCTAAAACACGGAGATCCTGTAGAACCAACACCTCCATAACCATAACCGTCATCATCACCATAACCGTCATCACATACCGCAGGCATAACATTGCTGCTTGCAAATGTTGTGATGTCGTAATCAAGTGTAAATGTTTCACCGATACCAATAATACCGAGGTCTAATTTATCATTGTATGGATTCCAACGATACTCGTCGCTTCCCGATGCGTAACTACCTAGCAAAAGCCCACTCGTTGTCAGACCGGCTCCTGTTGCATTTTTTTTGAGTTCCGCCGAGCTGTTAAAAATTTCTACACCATTTAGCTTGATGGAAACTTCATTACTGGCGGTCATCAAATCATCATCAATTAAAGAAGTACCACGAGTTTGTAAACTGCCAAAATTAATGGTGAAATCGAAAAAATAGTTCTGCAGACTGGTTGCAGTATTAGTGAATTCTACAGATTGTTGAATGCTGCTTTCAGAGGTAAAAATCCCTTCGCCATAAGCCCTGGCAAACATCCACCCAGAATCATTGCCGCTAGCAGTAGCTAAGCTTAATCCGCTGCTTGATCCGCTGCTATCTTGGATAGCAGTGTCCGCAAAAACATTAGTATTGCCAGTATCCGAGTCCGAGTCGGCAAGACTAATAGCGGGTAATGTAGATGTTGCAATTGCATTTATAACCAATGCATGGGCATTAGGCGCGAGTGTCAAAAGCCCCATACAGATTGCGCTCGATATTGCATTTTTTTTAAAAGGTGTATTATCGTTGATTTTCATTTCTCAAATTTCCTCGTACCTAGTTCTTAATGATTGCTAATTAATGAGCGCCCTGTCAGCAGGATATTTCACGAATTCCACATTTACAGCCCAATGGAAGCACAAGAAATACACCCAATACCAGCAATGCCCATCACGAAAAGTTCGTGAATTAGCAGGATCAATTGTATAATTAACAACCTAACCTAGCAATATATAAACCACATTAATTAATATTCATATACTGTTGTTTTTTATATTATATTTGGATAAAAATTAGAAATAAATATATGAGGTGTAAATTTTAACGACAGAATATGCAGGTAAAATTGAAATCAGCCTCAGTGCCATTCGGTATATAATAGCTGAGGGAAAATATGCAAACAAGCGCACGGAGAATTCAGCGAGCACGATTAGGGGCAGCGCAACCCGTTAGACAATCTCTTTTGGTTATCAATTTAACGGGCTGCTGATACAGTGTTACGACAAAGTCCCTTGGTAATTAATCCGCCAGTTTCCCTTGGTAATAACACTAATACAGCTAGTTAAGCTATTGCCGAATTTAACACGTTTACAGCGCTATTGTACTTGTCGAAGCTAAGGCGTTATTGGCTTCGTTCTCTTCGGTGATCACCTCATTATAATCCGCTATCGCACCGATGTAATAA
>CAZWUO010000116.1:0-8573 GCA_964636675.1 uncultured Ectothiorhodospiraceae bacterium | reverse complement strand
TAATGGTCTCATCGAGCGACAAATACAAACCAACTCTAAACGTGGTGCTCTGACCCCCCGCCCCTTGCTCGGTGACCGTGGTCGACACTGTCATTGATCCGCCTATTCGACCGGCTGCCGGTGCGGTGACATCCGTCATCACCAGATCCACGGTCATCGCCGTGGCCGTTTCCGAGACCAACGCGTTGTTGGTTTCGTTCTCTTCGGTGATCACCTCATTATAATCCGCTATCGCACCGATGTAATAACTGCCAGTACTTAACGTACTCGGTATGGTGACGTTGGTATTCGCGGTGCTCGAGACACCCGCAGCAAGTCCATTGTACACATAGCGATTACCCAGAAACGTATCTTCGGTGGTAATGGTCTCATCGAGCGACAAATACAAACCAACTCTAAACGTGGTGCTCTGACCAGTAACACCTTGCTCGGTGACGGTATTTGTAACCACAATCGAACCACCAATCCTTGCGGCTTGTGGCGCAATAACTTCCGTCATCACTAGATCCACCGCAGGATCGATGACTAAGGTGGCGCCCGTCATCGTATTATTGTTTTCATTCGTTTCTGTTATTTGATCATCCGGATCTATAATTACACCGACATAATAAGTACCTAACGCGACATTCACCACTGAATTAATAGTCACTGACGTACTCGCTCCGCCTGTCAAAATGCCCGCAGTAGCACTACCCAATAATGTATCTTCAGCAGTGATCACTGGATCAGTGGACAGATAATAGTTAACGCGCAAAACATCATTTGGAATGGCATTAGTGCCAAGATTACTCAGGTCTGCAACAAGCGTAATCGTATCTCCTTCCCCAATACGGGAAGCACTTGCGGTAACAGCGGTAACCGTCGCATCGATATCACTTGCGACAATATTTAACGCGGTTCCTTTGGAGTTATTACTTTCATCATTTTCAACCAGGGTGCCATCCGCATCAGCTACAACACCAATATAATAAGAACCCACTGCCTGATTCGAAGGTATAGTCACCACATGACTAGCCGTCTGACTTGCACCCGCGGCGAGACTCGCAAATTGACTGGACTGACCTAGATAGAGATCGCTTGTTGTTATTGTTGCATCAGTCGATAAATAAACCTTATTCGTAAATGAGACATTTGCATCTCCCAGACCTTGATTCATCACCGAATAATTCAGCGTGAGATTGCCACCAAAACCAGCTTCTGGTGGGGATGTTATGCTGTTGACGACTAAATCCGGTGGCTGAAATACATTAAGCGTCGCTAATGCACTTTTTGTTACGATACCATCGCTTGCAATTACTTCAAATTGATTTTCACCGCCCGGGGTATACGGTGTAGTGGTTACCAGCAAGTCGACTGTTGTTATGCCATCAGGAACAAGGTTAACCGGATTATTCGAAAAACTCCCCGTCACTGAAATATCTGTTGGTAAAAAGCTTAATGAAATAGAACCCGTCAATCCCACAAATGATTCAAGTTGAATGGTATAACTTGTCGTTTCACCGGCGTCTATCGTTTTACTTGGAGGTGTAATTAGCACTGAAAAATCCGGCGCAATAACCGTGACACTGGCTTCTATTGATTTTTCTACGCCATTCGGGTCGGTACCTATAATATTGTAGGTATAAGTACCTGCAAGTGCGGCTGCAGCAACCGAAATTGTGATGTTCGCCGCTGCTGTTTGCCCCGGAGAAGGATTCACTGATTGTTTATCCAGCACCACACTTATCGCTGTGTTTGAAGATTCAGCGCGTAAACTCAGTGGACCATTAAAATTCGCAAACGTGGTGATGTTCAACGTGGCGACATCCGTTTGGCCTTGATCGATACTTTGGTTTAGCGGTGTGATCGCCAGCTGATAGTCAACCAATTGTAACGCGTTGCCGATGTTCAAACGGCCATCGGTGACTGATGTGCCGACTAAACTCGCGGGTGTATCCACCGTATCCAGTAACCAGGCTTTCAACTCTGCCACCGATAATTGGGGTACCGCTGCAAGTAAAAGGGCTGCCGCACCTGACACATGAGGGGTGGCCATCGAGGTACCGTTGAGCAATCTATAACCTGAGGTATCGCATAGACTACACGAACCCAAGGGTACCGAAGATAAGACACTCACACCAGGGGCTGCCAGGTCGACTGACACCGGGCCAAAATTGGAAAATGACGCAAGATTGTCATTGTGATCTGTCGCGGCGACCGAGATTATGCTCGGCGCTGTATACGCAGCGGGATACATCGGTGATGTATCTGCGTTTTGAGCATTATTACCCGCCGCGGCGATAAAAACACTGCCGGCATTGCCCGCGGCCGTGATCGCATCGAAGAGCGCTTGAGAGAACCCACCACCACCCCAGCTATTGCTGGTGATCGGTACGCCCATACTGGTCGCATAAGTGACGGCTTCTACCGCGTCTGCAATCGAACCACTGCCACCGGCACTTAAAAATTTAAGCCCCATAATGCGCGCATTCCACGTAACACCCGCAACGCCAATGCCGTTGTCACCGACACCGCTGATGGTGCCCGACACGTGGGTGCCGTGACCATGGTCGTCCATCGGGTCGCCGTCGTTGTTGATAAAATCGTAACCATAGACATCATCGACATAGCCATTAGCATCGTCGTCAATATTGTTACCTGGGATTTCGCCGGGATTCGTCCACATGTTGTCGATTAAATCTTCATGCGTGTAATCCACACCCGTGTCGATGACGCCAATAACAACATCGCTGTTTCCGGTGGCAATACTCCAAGCTTCAGGTGCATCAATATCCGCATCAGGCGTGCCACCGGTTTGACCCGTATTATTCATTCCCCAGGTTTCGGGATAGCGTGGATCATTGGGTTCTAACGCAATCGTGACTTCATAATTAGGCTCGACGGCTTCAACGTCAGCATCCTCGCCAAACAAGGTCAATGCCGCTTCAACCGACAACCCCGGTGGCAAGGTAATACGATGCCATCGATCGATCGCGTCAGACCGTCTATTTTGCTCGCCATTGCGTTTTTTGTTTGCTTCTTTGTTTTGTTTTTTAAGATGATGTTTTGCTTTGGCCAGCGGGCGGATGGCGAATTGACCTCGATTGGCCATGGCTTGAACCGCTTGACCTTGGTTCATTCGTTGCGTCGACACCGCCGCATGGGAAGTGAATTTAACTAGGATTTCGTCGGGCTTGTAGGTCTTGGTATCGATAACGAAGGGTTGAGTACTTCTGACGTGATTACTTTTGCCTGTATTGGCTGCGGTCGAATTGATCTCATCCACCACCGCAACACTTTGCCCTGCTACTAACAAGCAAAGCATCAATACTAAGCTTACACTATACCCCATCTTTCGTTTTATCGCCTGCATGATCCCAACTCCTTTTGTTCGATTAGCACAACAAAGATAAGTATAAACGAGCGCGTGCAAAAAACTTATCCCATAAATATGGGAGTTAAGGTTACACAGCTAAGGGGGCAGATCTTGCAATGCAACACTTAAATAAACAATGTTGCATTGCAAGACATGCCCCCTTTCTTTTCTTATTTTATGGCATCTGCATTGGCACGTTGTAACGCTACCAGCAGTTTTTCAAGCGCGGTGGTAAAAACCTCATCATTGTGATCCCAGCCATCAAAGTCAGCGACCATGCGCGCTTTGTGTAAATGTGATTTACCTCTGACCCAATAACCACTATTGAGTTGCCCGTCACAATTTAGCGGAAATATTTTGATGTCTACTGGCTCATTATTACCTAAGAATTTTTTACGTTCGTCCAACCAACAACGAATGCCACGATACGATAACGCATCAGCCAAACGTTAACCTTTGGCGGGTTCGCTCGTGACTTTACTATCTATTACTGTCCAGGTTTTTGTATGATTTCCTTCAGCAAACGTGACTTTGTAATCACCTTCTACCAACTCACACCCAGTCGTGATAACTTATTCTGCTGTTCTTCAGAGCAGCCCGATAACAACCCAAAACTATCAGGGATATCAAAAATACATTTCTCATTTTTTTCGTCCTCTATTGTTTGACTATAAGATAAGCGATGCGGATGAAAATCATAAACTCGCCATATTTTAAATTAACGCAGCAAGCGATACAAAATTCTGAGCTATAAGACACCTTACTACCAATAACGCTATCCGCGCATCTTGCGAACTTACTTACTAGTAAGTATACTTCATGTATGAGCAAACAAGACACTCAACAGACTATACTCGATTTAACTGCTGAGTTCATCCAGGAGCTTGGCTATAAGGGATTGAGTTATAAACATATTTCTGAAAGACTTGGGATGAAAAATGCGGCTATTCATTACCATTTCCCGAGCAAAGCGGATCTTGGCAACGCCTATGTAAAACAGCTCATTGTGCAATTTGAACAATATCGCGATTACCTGAACAGCAAATATGGCAATCACCCTGTGCGCCTGTTAAACGGCTTGATCGCTATTCCGCGTAATTATGTGTCCAAACAAGGTATGAGTTGTCCTTTAGGAATATTAGAAGCCGAACGCCATTTCCTGCCTGAGTCCATGTTGTCGGCCAGCCACCACCTGAGCCAAATTCTACGTGATTGGTTAACCGAAATTCTGGCAAAAGGGCGACAGCAAAAACTCATGCATTTTTCGGGTGATACCCATAACAAGGCCCTCGCAATCTGGTCTATGTTACAAGGCGCCTCCCTCATGGCCTCAGCTGACCATGCGCAACTCTATGAAGACGTTGTTACCCAATTGTTTTTAGACCTGGACATTAAGGAGACTGTCCGAGAATAGAGAACCTAATTTTATTTGCATCAGATACTTACCTATCAGTAAGTAAGGAAGATCATGAATCCATTATTACAGAAATTTTTACAAACTGCTGTTGGTCCAGCTTCTTATCTAGCCCCCGGTATTTGCGCACACCTAGCCTTCCAACAATGGTTCAAAACCCACCGCCACGATACACCCAAACGCGAACTCACGTGGACTTTGGCTGCAAAACAACAACACGTCGTTAGTAAACACGGCAAACTCAATGCTCTGATCTGGCCCACCGATGGTCCAAACGTGTTATTGGTTCACGGTTGGAATGGCCGAGCCAGCCAAATGGGAGCCATTGCCGACCCGCTCAATGACGCAGGTTTTGAAGTCATCGCCATCGACCTACCCGGCCATGGCGCATCCCCCGGCAATACCAGTAGTCTACCTGTCAGCGCCCAGGCTTTGTTGGATGCTCAACACCATTTTGGGCCTTTCCACGCCACCATCGGCCACAGCTTTGGCGGCGCTGCGAGCCTGTTAGCCATCAGCCAAGGCTTACAAACTCAAGCCGCCATCACCATAGGCTCACCGTCCAAACTCGAATGGTTATTAGATCTTTATGCTGAGTTTTTAAATTTTAACCCAGCAGCAACACAGAAACTCGCCAAGTTGCTGGAAAAAAAATTGGGTGCCGACATCTGGCAACGCTGTGACTTAGAAATACAAGGCCCCACACTCACCACACCAGGCTTAGTCATACACGATACAGAAGATAAAGAAGTGCCATTCTATCACGCAGAAATGATTAGCAAGGCCTGGTCAGCACAATTGCTAAAAACCACCGGGCTTGGGCATCGGCGAGTATTAAGAGACAAAAAAACAATAGCAGCGATCGTGAATTTTATACTGACACAAAAACACAATAGTCCAAGCCCCCAAGCGAACAATGATGACACCTCTGCACGGTATTTAATTCGGTGAACCGATAACAGTGTATCGACTCATACACCCGTGGCGATTGTAATCAAACTACTTATCTGAATGTAAGTGTGCTTCCAATTCTTGAAACATCGTTTCTATGCACCACCGTTTACGATAGATCTCGGCAATGAGCTGAGCACTGACTACGGTTTTTGGCAGGTTCGTCAGAATGGCGATTTCCTTTTCACCATCACGAAAGAAGGAAGAGAAGGAAGGGGTCAAGCATATTGTATAACATTAACTTTCTGGTCATTTGAAAATCCACAAAACTGGCTTCCATCTATACTATTTCAATGCCAAGACCGCAACGTATCCAATATCAGCTATCAGCACGCTTTCTACCATGTGACGAATCGCGGCAGAGATCGGCAAACCGTTTTTCATAGCAATGAATTCATGCACTCAGGCCTGAAACCCTGCCATATGCCCATAACCGGCCCCGAGTTCCCAACACAATGGATATTTGGCATAATTGGTACTTAGCTTAGGATTATAGCGGCACGACACTCACTTCCAGCGGCCAGGGGTGTTGACCCGTATTTGCCTCAGCTGACAAAATAAAACGATAGCGCAGCTGATGCACCCATGTTTCCGACTCGCGATAACTGACGGGAATATGGATGTGACCACCCGGCAACAACAGGTAATGTTTGGCTTCGATGATTAACTCCACCCAGCGGTAATAGGGTTCGGCGGTGGCAACTACAGCCAGGTTAAAACCGTCGGGATTGTTACTCTGCACGGTGAGTATTGCATCATAATCGAGCTGTTGTTTGACAACGGCCGCAGATCCAACAACGAGGCGATCAGGATGACCTTCGACACTCAATGTTAACTCGGTCGGCACACTCACACTAACCGCAAGCGTACCGCCCTCCTCGGCCGCAATACCCGGCTGCAAACCAAACACGAGCATCGCAGTTGCGCATAATAATAGACGATTCTTGTGCATAACATTCCTCCTTGTAGGCGTAAATAAAAGACGGCATCCAAGCCATCTAGCAGGCTGTCCGAGAATGGAACATCTGCCTTATTCCAGTATCTGGCAATGAACCTCGCCCAAATCAACCATCATCTGCTCGCTATCGGGTAAGGTCAGCAGCGCCGCACATTGGCCCGAGGTCAAAGCCACGGTAAGCTGATAATCGCCCGGTTGCAAGTTCTCGAGGTAAAACTCGCCGCCAAAACCAATAATGGTATCGATCACACGCTTGCCGTTGTCAACCCGCAGCGGAACGGATTCCAATGGCTGGGGCCCGTGACCATTATCGAAATAAATGTAACCCACAAACCCCTGCAGACGGGTGATATCGAATTCGACCACACCGCCTCCTTTGGTGACCGGCGCCGCAAATATCTTGGTATTAGCCAGTGCATAATTAATGGGTATATCCTTGTCCTCTATCGACAGCAAGTTGTTTTGGTATGAGATCAAATTCGGGACCAGGATTTCACCGCGTTTATCGGTACGACCAACGAGTTGATGCTGGTGATAGACACGTACGCCTTGCAAACGCCCTACTTTGACCAATGCAAAACCATCACGCACCGTGCGCGAAGGTCGCAACACACCACCAACATAGGTGAAACTGCCCGCTGCGCTCAGTGTCGAACGCGATAACGTAGCATTGCGTTCACGGGTCGCGGTGTAAAGCCCCGCAGGTGCCTGGTAACGCAATCCGAGCCGAGCATTGTCATCAACCGACAACGGATCACGGCGACGTTGGTACCACGCGTCATAAGCCAAGCCGTTGCCAACAGGCAGTTGTTGGCGCAAACTGACCGTATCGGTTTCTTGGTTTTCTGTAACCCGTCGGTCGGCGCTTGCATGATGTCGACGACCCAGTGGCAGGGTCAAGCGTAAATCCACGCTATAACGAGTTCCGGGGCCATCATTGTATAATAAGCTCGCGGACACAAAACTACGCGCAAACGTACGCCGCGCAAACGATAAGCGATAGCTTGCAACCATCGGCGCTAAATAACGACGAGTCTGGTTGTAAGTCAGCGCAATGGAACCCAGTTTGGCGTGGTAATACCCAAAACCAAACAAACCTTGCAACGTGGCGCGATCTTGTTGCGGCGTCAAGCCAAGGTGGGCGTAACGGCGCGAAGTCGCGCGCAATGAGAAACGGGTATTGAAACCCGCGCCACGATAGAAGTGCGCTACGTGGCCCGCGGCACCGCGGTCACCGGGGGTTCCGCTCAGCGCCAATGCCAGCTCGACTTCCCCCAAAGGACCCGCAACAAATGCAGCGGTGGGGCCCGCGTTGATCATCGCTGCACCCACCTCGGTACGCATCCCGACCGTCAGGGCACGGGTAACACCCCATTGATGGAACCCCAGATAGACAGGCTGTGCCGCATATTGGTTACCGTTCAACGTGGTGCGGCGACGCGGGAAACCAATGCTGTGGTTATAGTCATGTAGCCCTGGCGCCAACAGCTGCGCGGAGCGGTAAAAGTCTGTCACGATGCGTGACTCGCGACCCATAATATCTTTAATAACCACCGTTGCCTGGCCTACCCCAGAATAAGTGGGCACGTCGTTGAGCGTAAACTGTCCGGGGGGCAAGCGTTCACGCCGCACCAAGCGTTCATCGACGTAAACTTCGAGCTCTGATGGCGCCCATAACATACCCGTTAAATCCAACCCCGGCCCCCGGCGGACTTGAGGCTGCAGCGAAAACCGGCGTGACAGGCGCAAACCAGCGTATGCTCCACCCCCACCTAACAGCCCGGAAAATGCGGTAAAATCCCCTACGACCCAGCGATTCAAGCGACCCGGGTCATCCCAGATCAAGCGGCTGGCATGCCGTTGCCAACGCGGCGAACCCGTAGTGGACCGGGAAT
>CAZWUO010000115.1:0-11688 GCA_964636675.1 uncultured Ectothiorhodospiraceae bacterium | reverse complement strand
ATACTACGAATGGTGACCAGTCACCAATTAACTATGAAAACTCTCTATCTAAAGAAAGTGTCCGGTTGGAGTTGACCAGAACAAACATGCTTAGCTGAACGATTGGAGATTATGGATGATCTACATGGCAGTAAATTGACAATTGTCACCCGTCAATTGCCAACGACAAAATGGCATACATTTATCGGTGACGCGACATTAGCCGATGCCATACTTGATCGCTTGTTGCACAACGCTCACAAGCTAAAAAGGTGTTCATCTTGCGCCGGAATTAATGTATTGAATGCATCATGAGAGCTAAAACAGACTAAAAATTGTATTTGCGACACTTAAAGTGAGAGTTAATCCAATCACTACTACTTTTGAAGCAGGTGCTGCTACTTCAGATATTGTTAGCGCAAATGGGACTACAGATTATTTTGAATTTAGATTATTCCAGTCTACAGGCATCAGCACCTCGGTGAAAGCGACACGAACGAAATTAGTCATCTTAAAATGATCGTCCGGGCTATGTTAAATTGCCGTTTAAAGTGACTAGATAATTGAATAAACGCTGTTCAATTGGCGTTTAAAAGAGTCTTCATTTTGCAGATTGTTCCAGGCCATTCGAGGCGACTATCGCTTAGCTGTCCTTCATTGATGCCCATTAATTGACCAGATAATCCACTTAAACGGGATAATCAGCGACTCTCAAGTTATGTGTCGCAAGCTATCAAGTTACGTGTCGCGCTACATAAATCAGACCAAAGCAGCCACACCCATTCTATTTAACATAATATACATTATGCGCATATATTGAATGCGCGCTCAGATATGCAAAATATCCCCTTAATAAATATTTCCTGTTTATTTTCAAAGTTTTTCCATCAAATAAATTGTTCTCGAATTCATTAGACAAGAATTACTAAAATTAAGGAGTTATAACAATGAAAAATTCTGCAATAGCCATTCTATTATCTGCGGGATGCTTTGTAGCAACAACGGCACATGCTTTATCGATTAATGTGCTAGAGGGCGCTGATGTTACTCTCCAAGGGGAGTTTTTCACCGGTGGATGGATTGGTGGTGATGTTCCTGCTGATGCTCAGGCCAGAGCTAATTCACTGGTCGACGGTATCTTTCTGCCGAGGTCTCAGCAATGGAATCAAGGTACCGTATGGTGGGATGCGACAAATAGTGCCGCAAGTCGCAACAATTACATCATGCTAGATCTCGATACTTCTTATTATATTGAAAGCTTCGTTGTACAAGCAGATGACGATGATGGTTATACGTTAGAGTATTGGGACGGCAGCAATTGGCAGCTGGCAATGGATATTGCCAACTATGATCCCTATGGCTGGGGTCTGCAAACTCGTCCAAATCCTGGAAATGATTTAACACAAACTCCGCTTTTACCGATACCGATATTAACCAATCGCTTACGGTTCAGCGGCGATTATTTTGATAGCGACGGTACGTTTGCTGTGTCTGAAATACAAGCCTATGGGTATGCGGCTGAAGTGCCTGAGCCTTCATCTTTAATGCTACTCGGTCTTGGCATGCTCGGCTTTGCTGCTACTGCCACTAGCAGAAGAAAACAATCACAGAAGTTACAGTCCAAGATTTAGCAGCAAAAACCATTGGAGTGGTGGTTCAACGGAGGATTCTAAGTATGAGCATTAACCAGGGTTCTGGATCGGTAACAGTTTCGCCCCGCCCTACTTTGGCAAAATCTCCACTGACGAAAATCGCTTAATCACCTCTTTAAAAGGCACCTTGGCCAAGGTGCCAAATAACTCATGAGAAGAGAGCCGTGCGCGACTGAGTTTAGGTGAGGTAACGCCGCATAACAATCGCGCCAAGGATCTTGTATCAGACAACACATCGGGTTTTGTTTTTTGCAGCACCAAAGCCTGATGTATCAAATCCTCGTCAATAATAACATCATCTTGAGTTTGCTCATCTGTCGATTCAATAAGACGTTTTTTGGGTAAACACCAAGAGCAATGTCCGCAAGGTTTTTTTAGTTCATCACCAAAATGTATTGCTAGCGCGCCCACCTGGCAAGCATTGAGATCAACCAAATCGAGTACTTGTTGTAATCGAAAGAGTTCAGCTTGCTCTCTGTTTAAGGTGCGCTGATGCAGTGCTATGGCGAGTTCTGATTGCCGTGCCGGGGTTTTCAAACGTTGATACCGCAAGCGTACTTTAGAGGCTCGCAGTTCCAGCATACCCTTTTCCCCCAAATAATCGAGCGCACGTACAATGCGTTGCCGTGGTTGTTTGATCGTCCGCGCGGTTTGATCTAAGTCAATATGAAACCAAGTTTTTGCTTTACGCGCTTGGCTCAATATTTGAGACAAAAGATCACGACGATCTCCCGAGAAATGTGAAAGTATTGTCTTAGAGTCCATAAGTGGCTTGAATTGATAAACCGAATATACCGGTGTTCCGCCCTGAAGATAGCCTTCCAATTCGAGGTAAGTCAACAGAGTTCGAATGACCAGCAGACGTATATCATGTTGAGCCGATAATTCATTCACGCTAACATCAAAATGCTCCCCTAGCGAAAAAATAGCATTTACCAAGCTAACCAGTGCTTGAGCATCCGGCGAATCACCATAAATGAAATTTTCTAATACGTTTAAGTCTTCAGTGCAGACCAACATCTCGCAGATAGATGTTTCGCCGTCACGTCCAGCACGACCAATTTCTTGTGCAAAATTTTCTAAGCTTTTGGGTAAATTGTAGTGATAAACATAACGAATATTGGCCTTATCTACACCCATGCCGAAGGCGATGGTAGCAACAACTACGGCGTTATCTGAACGCATAAACCATTCTTGTACTGCGCTGCGATCTTCGTTTTTCATCCCCGCATGATATGCTTTTGCGGGTAGTCCGGCAGTTACCAGGCGTGCGGCGACTTCTGTGGCGGTATGTTGCAAGGTGACATAGATAATAGCGGCCCCCGCAGGCCGTTCGCGTAAATTATTTAACAACAGTTGATCACGATGTTGCGCTTGAACTCGAGTAGTGAGCACGGTCAAATTAGGCCGATAAAATCCTGTGCGTATCGCATCCTCAGTAGCAATAGCAAAAACTTGGCATATATCTTCTTCCACCTTTGGCGTTGCTGTTGCGGTCAAAGCGAGTATTCTTTCTGCGCCACAACGTCGAGCATATTCTGCAAGTTTAAGGTAATCAGGTCGAAAATTATGTCCCCACTCAGAGATGCAATGAGCCTCATCAACGGCAAATAGAGAGATTCGCAATTGCTCAATTGTTTGCCGAAAACGTTCGTTATTAAAACGTTCTGGAGCCACATATAGGAGTTGTAATTCGCCCGAGCGCGCGTCACTTAATACTTTACGATAGCCATCTATGTCGAGTGTGGAATCCAGGCGAGCTGCGGCAATACCACGTTTTTTAAGGCTGTCAATTTGATCTTTCATTAACGCGATCAAGGGGGATATCACCAGGGTTAACCCGGGCAAGATGAGTGCAGGCAATTGATAACACAAAGACTTACCGCCACCTGTTGGAAACAATGCAGCCACGGATTTACCTTCTAACAATTTCTCGATAACTTCTCGTTGCCCTCGATTGAATTGTTTAAAAGCAAAATACTGATGTAATACTTGTTCAGGTGTAGTTGTATTGATATTCATATATTATTTTGAATAATCATATGCATAGCCCCATAATTTAATGTATATACCAAGTATGTTGCGGTGTGTTTTTAAAGTATCGTATAACGCTTACTTTAAGTAAAGCAGATAAATGGCACGTTCGAATAATGCGCCTAAAAAACCATATCAAGCACATTAATATAATGCTCTATAGAGTTGTATTTATTTAATATTAATTATCGATACTGGTTTTAAGGCGAGAAAAATCAATGGGCCTGATTGGACGATCTTGGAAAATTTTGGTTGGAGCAATATGGTGAAGCAGTCATCAAATACTAAAACTAATTTGGTGACAAAATAACTGTCGATATAAACCCGTTATCTTGCATATGCCCTCCTCCATCTTTTTTAATACCAGGGGGATAAGCTTAAGCAAGCTCTGATTAATTCTTCTTGACAGATTTCTTTGTAGCGGCAACCTTCTTAGTGGCCTTTTTTTTCTTAGCCGCTTTTTTTGCTGCGCTAACGACCCAGGTATTGTCCACATAATTTGCTTCCCAACCTGTTGCTTTGCCCTCTTCTTCTGTCATGACATATTGCTCTTTGGTCTTGCGACGAAAACGTATGACAGTATCGCGACCTTTTTCGTCTTGTAACGGCGCATCACATAAATAAAGGTGTTTTGGATCGAGCTCCGCACTATGGGGTATTAACTCTTTTACCTTTGGTGGACGTGTTTCACGTGATTTCGGAAATGCGCTAGACGCTAGAAAAATACCCGCGGCACCATCGCGTAATACAAAATAGCCAGCGGATTTTTCACACGGCAATTCTTGCATATGTACCGGATCCGCTTTTGGTGGAGCGACGTCTCCATTGCGCAATAGCTTGCGTGTGTTTTTGCACTCATCATTCGTACAGCCAAAATATTTTCCAAATCGACCGGTTTTGAGTTGCATATCAGCACCGCATTTATCACATTCGACCACGGGGCCTTCATAGCCTTTGATACGAAATGTTCCCGTTTCGATTGCATAGCCCGTGCAATCTGGGCTATTACCACAAATGTGAAGCTTGCGTGTCTCATCAATGAGATAACTGTCCATTGCAACATCACATTTGGGACAACGCCGACGCTTGAGCAAGGCCCGTACTTCATTTTCTTCATCTGCATCCGCATCTACGGCCTCGTCACCCGGCATCAGATTCATGGTACTCTTACAGCGTTCTTTCGGGGGCAAACTGTAGCCAGAGCACCCGAGAAATACACCGGTTGCACCCGCCCGAATTTGCATATCTCTACCACAGGTCGCGCACTCTATATCGGTGGTAATGGGGTCATTACTGCGCATGCCATTCTCATCATTCTCTGCGCTATCTAGCTGTGCCGTAAAATCATCGTAGAAAGCATTAAGGACATCATGCCAATCACTGTGCCCGGTGGCAATCGCATCAAGTTTCTCTTCCATCTTTGCCGTAAAACTGTAATCGAGTAATTCACCAAAGTTTTCGACTAAACGTTCCGTCACAATATCGCCGATTTTTTCTGCATAAAAACGCCGGTTTTTCACCGTAACGTAGCCACGATCTTGAATGGTTGAAATAATCGAGGCATAGGTTGAAGGGCGACCAATACCACGTTTTTCCAATTCACGCACCAGTGAAGCCTCACTAAAACGCGCGGCGGGTTTGGTAAAATGTTGTGTGGGGTCTAGCTGTTGCAGAGTCAATACGTCGCCTTCAGTAACGGCAGGGAGAATAATATCGTCTTTGCCCTTTTGCTGTGGAGGCTGTACTTTTGTCCAGCCATCAAACTTCACGGTACGACCCTTCGCACGGAGTTCAAATTCAGCTGCATTGACGGTGATGGTGGTGACATCAAACTTAGCGGGTGACATCTGACAAGCTACAAATTGGCGCCAGATGAGTTCATACAAACGAATAGCATCATCATCCACTTTTTCCAAGTCAGATTTCATGATTTGAACATTCGAAGGGCGTATCGCTTCATGGGCCTCTTGAGCACCTTCTTTATTGCTGTATATCAGAGGATTGTCTGGCAAATAATCGTTGCCATATTTTTGGTTAATATGCTCGCGCACTGCACTGACCGCATCAGCACTCAGACTGGTTGAATCGGTTCGCATATAGGTAATGTAACCCGCTTCATAAAGTCGTTGCGCCATCATCATGGTTTTCTTGACGCCGAAATTTAAGCGCGTGCTCGCCGCTTGTTGCAAGGTAGAAGTAATGAATGGGGCTTTGGGTTTACTCGATGAAGGTTTTGTTTCACGTTTTATAATCTGGTAATTCGCCGCTTGTAAAATAGCTAAGGAAGCATCGGTTGATGCTTTATTTGTCGGTCGAAAGTTTTCATTATTTTGTTTCATTACCTGCATGCGCAGGTCTTGGTCTGGTGTTTTATCAATGCTGGGGATCATTAAATCGGCAAACACTTCCCAATATTCTTCGGGATTAAACGCCCGTATTTCGTGCTCACGTTCGACAACTAAACGCACGGCAACAGACTGCACCCTACCTGCGGACAGACCTCGTGCAAGTTTTTTCCAGAGTAGCGGTGACAACATATAACCGACAACACGGTCAAGAAATCGTCGCGTTTGTTGGGCGTTGACTTGGTCTTGGTTGAGCGTAGAAGGGTTTGCAAATGCGTCTTTGATGGCCGTTTTAGTGATTTCATTGAAAATTACCCGTTTAAATTCAATGTTTTCGCCGCCTATCACTTGAGAAAGATGCCACGCAATGGCTTCCCCCTCTCTATCCAAATCTGTTGCGAGGTAGATGGTATCTGCACCCTGCGCGAGCTTTTGCAGCTCTGCCAATACTTTTTCTTTACCAGGCATGATCTCATAGTGGGCTTCCCAGTTGTTTTCTGGATCGATTCCCATGCGGTTGACCAAAGAAATTTTTGCACGCTCACGTTTGGCTTTTTCGCGTTTTGCAGGGGATAGCTTCTTTGCTTCCGCGGCAAGTTTAGCCCTTGCTTTGGGATCCATCGCTGATTTGGCGGATGCACTACCACTCGTAGGTAGATCACGAATATGTCCGACACTCGACTTCACAACAAAGTCTTTACCCAGGTATTTATTAATGGTCTTTGCCTTAGCCGGTGACTCGACGATGACCAGTGATTTTCCCATATTTCTATCTTTTCCAGTTTGTTGAATGAAAGTTGCTCATATATCCGTGGTTCTTCGGCGCTAGTTTATACGCTTAGTCACCTCGTGCCGTCAAGAGTTGCACGGTGTAATCTTTATATTTAGCAAGTGTATATTTATCGCTCACCCGCAAACCACCCTAGCAATATAATTGCCAATACGCTGAAAATGCGAGTAAAACACCGTTTTTTGCACAGAATTCCTGATTTGTTTCGTTAGAGTGGAGAGCGTTTTAGGGTGAGTTATGTTACAGTCAATTTAAGGTATGTATTTGACTGACAACATATTAAAAGGTAAAGCTTGACGCTGCTGAGCTTGTGTAGTGTCGGCGAGTGGCGACAGTGTTTTGAGTATGGCAAGTTATGGATAAAGCTAGGAGTAGTAAGTATGGCAGTAACATGGAGATCGTTTTTTCTAATCTTATTAGTTGGGTTTATCGCTGCTTGCGCGAGTACTCCCCAACTCTCTCGAGACAAGGCGATGCAACAACACGAGAGTATCGTAAAACTTTCTGGCCGATTAGGAAATGTAAAAAGTGCCGCTATTACGCATCTTGCACCAAGTGGTTTTGAGGCGGCTGCAGAACGCCTGGAAATGGCTATAGAAATGGCGCGTCAGAAACGGCACGCTGAGGCTGAGCAACTTGTAAAAGAAGGCAATAACTTATTGCGCAAAGCTTTGTTAGATGTAAAAAATAGTAACAAGGTCATGCGTGAGGTGCTCTCTGCACGGCAACGTGCAATAGATGCTGGTGTATTAAAATTAAGACAGGAACGACTACAATTCGAATCTGTTGAATTAAAACTACATGCAACGACGCGAGAAATTGAACACGGTGAGATAGACAAAGCCAAGAAACGTCGTGCGGAGCTGTTAAATGCGTATGCTGGTCTCGAACTTCGAGCGCTTAAAAAAAACATCCTAAGGACTGCTAAGATTAATATTAGTATTGCAAAAAAGAGTGAGGCAGACGAGTATGCACCAAAAACCTTCCAGCTTGCAGAAAAAGAATTAGAACTCGCAGCCGCCGTATTAAATGCCGACCGCACCCAAACCCAAAAGGCTAAAACCCATGCAAAACGTGCTGGCTGGTTAGCCAAACAAAGTAGGCAAATAACGGATATTGTCAAAAGTTTTGAATGGAGTGATTATACACTAGAAGAAATAGTTGTTTGGTATCAGGAGCAACTGGCAATGATCAACAATGCGATTGGTGGTACGCTGCCGTTTGATAGGCCTAATCGTGAAGTCGTGCTTGGTTTGCGCGATAGTATTCAATTACTGATAGACGCAGAACAGGTTGCGGTGAAAAAGCTGGAGACACAAAAAGGCATGCTGACTGAAATGAGTGAAATCGAAGTAACAAAGCGCAAAGCCCAGCAGCGCTACGATAGAATTCAGGCTCTTTTCCCTCCAACACTCGCTAATGTCTATCGGCAAGGAGATAATGTCTTGCTAGAGACTCATGCATTCAACTTCCCATCGGGCACAAGTGAGATACATTCTGAAAACTTTGAGTTGCTAAACAAAATTGTTCAAGCGATAAAGGAATTTTCAAATTATCGCATTGTAGTGACGGGACATACTGATTCCACGGGTAGTGCGGAGATTAACCGAGATTTATCTTTGGATCGTGCTAAAAAAGTGGTTGCTTTTCTCGACAAAGTGGGAGGTATCAATATTTCTCAAACTGAGGCCAAAGGATTTGGGGAATCTCGTCCTGTAGCGAGCAATGAAACCGCAGAAGGTCGAGCACGCAATAGGCGCATCGAAGTATTAATTATTAAAGAGTCCTTTACTGGAAAAAAAGAATTAGTGACGGAGTTGAATTAACTATCTGTTGACCATTGGATATTTTACTTGAGCTAGGCGCCCCTATTTGAATTGAATTTTAAAACCTCGATGTTAAAAAAAAATAAAAACAACCCTACGCAAACTTTTGCAGTCGGTAGCTTTACACAATGGTTAAATGAATTAATAGGAAGCCTGGAAGGACAAAACGATACTAATGTGCCGTGTGGAGAATGTGTTGCATGCTGTACGTCCTCTTATTTTATTCATCTAAAACCTACTGATAAACAAACGCTTCGGCATATACCAAAGAATATTATTTTTCCTGCCCCTGGGTTGCCAAAGGGGCATTTTCTTTTAGGGTATGATGAAAATGGGCACTGCCCCATGTTCAAAGAAAATAAATGCTCAATCTATAATTATAGACCTGAAACTTGCCGGCAATATGATTGCCGGGTATACGCGGCTACTGGTTTCTCATTGGAAAATGAAAAAAAGCCGTTGATATCATCACAAACCAAACACTGGAAATTTGATATTTCTTCAGCCTCTGATGCAGAAGCCATGCAAGCCGTTAAATTGGCGGCAAAATTTATTACTGAGCACTACGCGTATTTTCCAGCCGGTTTTATTCCTAGCAGTATTCCTCAACAAGCGATTATGGCGATACGCATTTATACGGTGTTTATCGGGCTAAGCCAGGAAAAAATTGATGGGCAAGTAAAAGAATTAGTTAAATCCGTTGTATTAAAATTCGACCAGAAGCAATAATAGCTTCCATCGATTAAGCACAACGCTTTTAATACGTGAGCCCCCCTCTAGATCCAGCTGCATAGTTTTAGCCCACTACCCCGAACTCTTATCCAATAATTCATCCGTAAACCAGCTAATAAAGACGATAAATTTGTCCATTTTGATAATTTGTTCGTTTGGATAATGAGCTTTGTCCCTCTGACCCTTAGATGGAGCAAATCTTTCTAATTTGAGATTAGGTTTTACTTCGTCGGCTTTCCTGACCCAGCTGTTTTTTTTATTCAAAGGCAAAGTTCTCAATAGCTAACGATGATAAAAATATTGAACTGATAACAAATTTACAGAAGATGATAAAAACAGAAACGACTAATTGCTTAGAAAAAAATATTTACGCATACTGAAAGATATCAAATGAACAAACTAACTTGCTAAAACAATATTTCTCAATATTTTTTCTGGTGTATTCCAATTCTAATGTCTAGTTCTAAAAATTCTCTGTGGTTTTTTAATGAAGATTGAAGAAAAAATTTAATTTTTTGTATTATTCTGTGATTATATGATTTAGTATAACCCTAATATAAAAGCTAATAATTTGTGTTGAAATAGTAAATTATTTTGAAACATATTTTTCAAAATATATTTACTGTTTGCTGTTTAAATACCGATTTTTGATGTTCATGAAAGCTTTTATAGCTTCCCCTTTTAATAGCAGTAGTTAGAGATTAATGATCATGATAAAAAATATAGAAAACAATTTTCTAAAGTCTAAAATAGAAAAATGTATTTTCCAGTTTTCTGCCATCTTATTCACGCTTGCATTGACGGTTACAAATAATATCGCACTTGCAATGCCGACGGATGCGCTTAATCAGGATTATCTTGATAATAAGATAAACATGGTTTTTATGCCCGACGATTTTAGTCCCATCATTTGGCATGACATTTCTAACTACAGTTTTACTCAAGACGGTTCAATTACAACGAGTTGTATGGGGCCACCCAAAAGATGTTCAGATCTCGCCATTGAGTCCGAATCTGCTTCGTATAAATATTATGAAACCCAAAAACAGGGCTTAATCATCCTCTATTTTAATCGAGAAACCGAATTAATTGGCTACGGTTTGGATTACGACAGTGATGGTATTGGCGATTTACAAGATGCTGATATTGATGGCGATGGTGTTACTAATGATGTCGATGATTTCCCCTATGATGCCACTGAATGGACTGACACGGATGGCGATGGTGTTGGTGATAATCGAGATGTCTTTCCAACTGATGCCAGCGAAACAAAAGACAGCGACGCGGATGGTGTCGGTGATAATAGCGACGCCTTCCCAAATGATGCGAACGAAACAACAGATAACAATGGCAATGGTATTGGCGATAATTTCGAGGCAGTGCCAACGGATTTAACGCATAAAATAAGAGCCCCGCTTAAAGGTGATTTTAAAGTGGATGAAAATGGAGCTGCCTCCTATTCCATCGCGATGGACTTGCCGCCCGGAATTAATAACATCGAGCCAAATATAGGCTTTGTTTATAACAGTGCTAAAAGACGTGGTGAAATGCGCATGGGCTGGTCTTTATCGGGACTCAGTGCAATCTCTCTATGTCAAGCCAGCAAAGTAAGGGATGGGTTTATTCAAGGTATTGCGTCGGGTGCGGGTGAACGACAACGTTTTTGTCTCGATGGGCAGCCCTTAATCTTGGTTCCGGGTGGCAGCAATGGCGTTTACGGTCAAGCCAACACCGAATATGTCACCGAATATAGAAGTGACCTAAAAATTAAGGCCGTTGGTCAGGCAGGCAATGGACCAGCATATTTTGAAGTGAAATCAGGCGATGGCAAGACTACCCTCTACGGAAGTGTCGCAAAGTCTAGACAACGCAATGGTTGCTGCGCGTTTGGCTTTGGCTCTAAAGTCAGTTCAATCAGCAAAGATGAAATTTTTATCTGGAAGATGGACAGTGTGACAGACCGCCAAGGTAACCAGGTCAATTATGAATACCATACTACTCATGTATCGAGCAATGACAATGCTTATTCCTATTTGAGTAAAATTCGTTATCAAGGAAATTCAGTGGGGGTCAATTCAGATATTGAAATAGATTTCAAGTGGTCTGAGTCCTTAACCTATAACGAATGGGAAACGTTTACGCCACATAACTCGACGACGATTAGTAATCAGTTACGATCCTATAAAGAGGGTTATGGTTCACGTACTATGGATAGGTTTTCCCTTGTTGAGCGTTACAAGTTAGATAAGGTCTCGATCAGTGTTGCGGGAAGTTTACTAAAAAATTATCGAATGGCTTACGCATCAACACAAGTAAAAGGCCAGCCCCCT
>CAZWUO010000114.1:0-11735 GCA_964636675.1 uncultured Ectothiorhodospiraceae bacterium | reverse complement strand
TTTCTCATCCATCGCTTAACGATGCCTCATAGCGGTTAACGGCGGAATCTAGGTTCAATGGAATAATCTGCTAAAGGAAGCGCCGATTTCTCGTTCCCACACCCCTACGTGGGAGCACATAGCTCTAATCTTGTCTAAACAGGCCCTGATAAGCCCGACTCACCGACAACTTATGCGTGCCTATATTCACGAGTAATTGCCCTGAGAGCATTTTGCTAATGGATTCGATGGCAGTAACTTTGACCAGGGTTCCACGATGGATACGCCAAAATTTATTAGGATCGAGTTGTGCTTCAAGATTTTTTAGGCTACTGCGTAGAATATGTTCTTTACCTTTGATATAGGCCGAGGTGTATTTATCACCGGATTGAAAATAATCTACATCATCGATATTAATTAATAGCACTTCTTCCTGGTGAACGACTTTAAGCCATTGCAGATGATTTTTTTCGGTAGGCAGGTGAGCTAGGAGTTTTGTTAGGTCTTGCGATGAATTCGGCAACCGCGCTTCGATTCTTGTGCGAGTTTCTAGTAGGCGTTCGTGATTAACCGGTTTGAGCAGATAATCGATCGCTGCATTTTCAAAAGCCTCAATCGCGTATTGATCATAAGCGGTGATAAAAACGATGTGGCACTCGCCCTTACATTGCGCCGCTATTTCCAACCCGGTGAGACCCGGCATATTGATATCTAAAAATGCGATCTGCGGCTGATGTTTAATGATCGCTTGCAATGCGTCAACACCATTTTTAGCTTGATAAACAACTTTTAAATCCGGCCAGATTTCGTTTAATAGCTTGCACAAATAACCTCGAAGTGCCGATTCATCATCGGCAATGATTGCACTAGGGTTCATGTGGTTTCCAGTGGAATATGTAATATCGTGGTTAAACCTTGCGGTTTGTTTGCCCTGATTTCTATTTCAGCTTTGCCCTGAAAGATGGATGATAAACGTTCCCTGATGTTTTGCAAACCAATGCCATCACTTTGCAATTTATCCGCACCCTTGCCAGTATCACTCACCATAATGCGGAGCGTATTATCTCGATGTTTAACATCAACACGAATTTCCCCACCCTTCAGCACAGACTCCAAACCATGGCGTACCGAATTCTCAACCAGGGGTTGAATCAATAAAGGTGGGAATGGAATATCTTTAAGCGCTTCGTCTAGCGTTATAGTATAATTTAGCCGTTCCTCCATGCGAATTTTCTGAATACTCAAATAAGCATTAATAATATCTATTTCATCACCTAAAGTGGTAACCGATTCGCGGGTGCGAGACAAACTAGAACGTAGGTAATGTGTAAAGTGCTCAAGCATTTTTTTGGCATCATCTGGACGCTGGTCAATCAGACCAATGACATTGGAGAGCGTATTAAACAAAAAATGCGGCTCGATTTGAGCTTGCAGAATTTTTAAATTGTTTTCAGTGAGCGCTTGCTCATACTCTGTTTGTTTGAGCTGTTCAAGGGTGAGTTGATTACTCGTCTCTTTTTGCTTCGCAACCAAATAAAAATAGTAGCAGACAATGCAACCAATAATGATAGAGCAGATGAAGCTTGAAATAAGCAACCAGCGTCCTTCTTCCTCATGAATAATTGGGTAGCCTCCGGTAACAAATACTGCAAAGCTAGTTCCAACGACAGCGCCTAAAACAATGGCGATAACCGGAAAAAAAACCAGAGACCTTCTATCGTAGTTGCGCAGAAAAGGCGTTGATATCGCCGCCGCAATTGAAATACCGATGGATTGTGAATAAATTAAATTAGTCCAAAAATTGTGGCCATTGATTAAGGTAAACATGATGGCTATCAAGATATTGATGGCGATGATTTTTAACCATTGATAACGATCAAACTTAAAACATTGTTGCTGGGAACGCTGCATGACTAATATTCTCCAGTAAGCGTCATAAACACGATGCGGTCGGCGATCAGTCCGCCATAAACTGAATCGTTGGCACCATTGAATGTTCGAACGCCCGCGGTAAATTTAAATAGATGCGTTGCACGCGCAACGGAAAAAGTCATCATGTTGCTGTTATCGGCAGGGTTGAGTAAGAGGTTGACCGTGGGTTGCCAATGATCAGCATCATAAGTCCATTGCAACATCAAGTTATGCTGCGCCAATGCTTGTGATGCTGCTTGTGTTTGAGTCGCCGCCGCAGTCCAGGCGATATTTCCGTGAATGGCGGATTGAGGAATACTGGTATTGTTCAAAAGATTTTGCTGCAAGGCAGCTAGCTCGAAAATTTGCGCCCACTGTTGTTGTGAATATGCCCATTCGTTATACCAATATTCTGCGATTAAGCGATGCTTGGATAAACTACTCCAGTTTAAGCCGATGAGTGCTTGCACACCCTGACGATACTCAATGCTAGCATAGGGAAACTGTTCCGCAAGTAAAATGCTGGATTGCCCTGCCAGTTGGTGTTGCAGTTGTCGATATTTTTGACTCCATAGGATCGAGCCATGCAGCGCAATTTCATCCGCTGCAATCTTAACCCCACCTAGCCCCAGTTGTAACTTATTCTGTTGATTATACCGCAGCAAGCCATGCAGATCATAACTGTCTCGGCTGCTAGAGTATTGCATAACCAGCGATTCGATAGTGTCATTTTTTTTATTATTTTCATTCACATTAGACAACTCTGGATTAACCCAGACGAGAGACCAGGATGACATGGCTGAAAAATATTCCACGGCCAAGGTGTTTTTACCCATGGGTGATTGCTGTGATGTGGTCTGCTGATCAAATTGTTGGATGACATCCAGGGGTCGAAAGCCATAACCAACACCCCAACTACTAATGCGTCGACCAACGATGATATCCCAGTCACTCAGGCTTTTGCTGAGATAAAGTTCATTACTGGTAAACTCAGTTTCCTGAGTGCGATTACTGGTTATTTGATGACGCAAACTTAATAGATAAAAAATATTAATCAGTTTATTGCTGTGTGCACCCGTTAGCTCCAGCGTTTGTTGGCTGTTGGCCTGGGGTTTTTCAATCACCTCCTCAGGTACATCAAACAACGCAGCGGATGAGTAGCTGATGTACTGAGGATAAACTAATAGACTAACCGTGTATTCGGCCTGGGCACTCTGCATTATACCCAGTGCGCTGAATAACCCCGCCAATGCCGTTTTTCTATTAATCACCGAATAACCAAGGAAGGGTTTTTTGCAAGATACGTAGGGTTATAATATCTATTATTCAGCGCATGAGACGCTCTGCTGAGGTACTCTATTTCAGTATAGCGGTTTTTTTGAACCTTATCTTTGAGAATCATTTTACTGACTTGGGGCCGCCCATCAATCTCAGCGATTTCAAAAGAAGCAGTCTTGGCAAGCTTTCCCGAAGTTAAATAAAACTTAGCTCGTATTGGAATATTGGTTTTTGGGGCAAGCGACAATTCAATACTTTTATAAGTGACCCCTTTGCGCTTAGCAAACAATTTTAGCTCGTTATAGCCCGTACCGCTGGTTTCATGGGTCGCTAAAAATTCAGCACGATAATCTTCACTCCAGCGCATTGAGGCGATATCACCGGTTGAGGCTTCACCGATTAATTTTTGCATCGGCGTGATACGAATCGGGCGCTTGGTCTTTGGCAACAATATCCAGAATTTATCATCTAGCATCAAAACTCTTTGGCCTTTTTCAGAAGGCGATTGAGAAATAACCAGAGATTTGCGATCAGGCTTGATGTACACGTCATATAATCGCTCTTTATCCAATTGCTCATTTTTATACAATTTAATAAGACTGGTGACTTTGAGATTATCATTGCTTTGGCGGTATTGATCCGCTTGGTAGACCAATTCATCAGCGGTCTGCGCGTAAGCAATAAGAGGCAGCATAAAAATCATCGTGAACAATAATTTATACATGGGATAAGGCTCCTACAATGGGCTTTTTGGCGGCTTTATTACTGGATAACCAGGCCGCTAGCGTACATACGACAAAGCTCATGATCGCGGCAAAAAAATAAAGCATCGGTGGAATACTGATGATGAGCGGATAACTATTTGTTTGTCCTGGCGGGGGCGGCATTTGAATATCCGCGAGCGACAATCCAAGCGAGGTCAGTGCCGCAAACGTCATTCCAATGACCGCACCGATGACGCCAATGATAAGACCTTCTAATACAAAGTTGCGATTAATTTCGTGGGTATAAGTGCCGATGGCGCGTAGGGTCCCTATTTCACGCGTGCGTTCGACTACGCTCATATTCACCGTATTGTAAATGGAAAAGAACACCATCATGACAATGATAAAACCCAGTAAGCCAAAAATTCGGTTATAAAGATCTTTAACACTTTTGTAAAAGATGGCCTGATCGAGCCAAGTCTCCCAAGCAAGACCGGGATATTGTGTGGAAAACTCAGCATATTTATCGAAAGTCGCTGCGGTATTTCGCAGATGCAATGCGATACTGCTCACTTTATCGGTCACTAACAGAGATTGTGCGGTATTGATATTGACGATAATACTGCGCTTGTCAATCTCCGGTATGCCGGTGCTGAAAATTCCCTGTACCGTGACATCCATCGCATTAAGTCCACCATCCACTGTAGTACTCATTAAGGTTAAGGAGTCGTTTACTTGTGCGTTGAGCGATTTCGCCAGATTAGCACCCAGCATAATTTTGGGATCGTTTTCTTGTTCCCGTTTGCTCAGCACGTGGCCTGATTCGACATTGAGAAAAGGACCTTTGACTTTAAATTCATATTTTGCGTCCACACCGGTACCAATGAAGACCACTGATTTTTCGCCGTTGCTTAACAGGCCGCTGAATTCAATACGCGGAATAGCGTAGCGTACATCCTTATCAGATTTTAGCTTCTTAGCCAGCGCTGAATAATCTTCCAGTGCAAATTCCATCGGGGTGTTTTCTTCTTGCGTAAAATAATCTTGATGCGCGGCAATTAAGTGGCCGCTGGAGCGCGCAGCCATCTCTTTCAGCGAAATATAGGTAAAATTGGCAAAACCGCCTCCGATCAAAATAGCTGCAACACCGACTGCCGTAATCAGGACAGTCACGATAGCGCGGCGACGATTTCGCAACACATTTTTTAACGCGAGCTTTAACCATTTCATTGTAAGACTCCATCGTGCAATTGGTACGAGATGTGACAGTGGGAGGACATTCTCACGTCATGCGTGGCAATGATGAATGAGGTTCCTGAATCTTGATGCATTTGATACATCAATTCGATGATATCCGTGGCAGTTTTAGTATCGAGGTTAGCCGTAGGCTCATCGGCAATTACCAGCTTGGGCTGGGTAACCAAGGCTCTTGCAATCGCGACACGTTGTTTTTGACCTCCCGATATTTGATCCGGTAAATGATTTTTCAACGCCGCAATACCGACCCGCTCCAGCATTAAATGAACCCGTTCATGGCGGGTTTTTTTATTCAAGCCCAATAGAGTGAGTGGGTATTCCACATTATCAAAAACCGTCATCACGGGTACGAGATTGAATCCTTGAAAAATATACCCGAGCTGATGACGCCGGATGCTCGTAAGCTCCTTTTCCGAATTTTTGGTAATGTCTTGTCCACAGAAACTGAGCTTTCCTTGAGTGGGCTGATCGATAAGCCCAAAGATATTGAGCAAGGTACTTTTCCCACTGCCTGATGGCCCCAGCAAAGCAGCAAATGACTTTTGCGGAATTTTTATATTGATACCCGATAAGGCATTAAAGCGCAGTTCACCTTGTCTATATTCTTTTGCAAGGTCTTCGGTTTCGATGATATTCATTATCCATGGACTCCTAGTTTGCAAGCGCCTAATCGACAGACTGAATTTTTGCTATCAATTCAGTTTGGCGTAATTTATCGCCATCTTGCGCCGCCATGTCAGCAGCGAGCTTATAAACATTGTTCTTGATTTCAAGCGTTGCGGAGCTGAATTGCGGTGACTCGATGATCTCGGCGACCAGGTCTTTGGCATCTTGATAGCGATTCAAAAACCGGGGGAATTGAAAATAAGTGTGGGCTATATTTAGGCGAATCAAGATACTCAATGAAGTACCATTGAGTATTGTTGCATCGTGAATTTCAGTCATCTCATCGAGCGCGTCATCCATCTGCTCTGCGCCGATCTCTGCGTGTTTCATCTTCGTCCACGGCATAAAAACATGTGCCGACATCATTGATTCCAGCGAACCTCGATAACTTTTTATTAAACTGTCATAAGGCTTGTTTACCTTAAGCTGGTCAATATATTTGATGGCTTGCAAGACCAGATCTTCATCATCGCCATTGACTGCGGCGAGATAAAGCGCATTGGCTTCGCTATATTGATCATTATTCATCGCTTGCACGGAAGCAACGATACTGGAAATTAAAAGCGCGGATATTAGGAAAAAGCTTTTCATGATTAACCCTCGGAGATAATCCTAGAATCCGCAGTTGAACGACATGCAGAGTGCGTTTTTAAGCGTGAATAGCAAGACGCGATGAGGCGGAATAGCCGGCTATTGCAACGATTCGCAACGATGCTATTCACGCTTAAAAACGTGCTATTCATGGCGTAGTGCGCTCATCCTCTGGATGAATTCGAAAAACAAGCTCATTTGTTTTCTCATCAATCGCTTAACGATGTCTCATAGCGGTTAACTGCGGAATCTAGGATAATGTGAATGAAGGTATATCCTAGGATGAATCACTCAGGTGTGCTGTGATTTGCGATGAATGGTAAATGGGGTAGACAAACGGGCATCAGCAAAACTGAACGCCTGCGTGCTATCGATTGCACACTAAGCTCTTTTTCACCTATGGTCAAAAATAACCAATGATAATTTTTACTAGGGGTGAAAATATCAGTGCGCTCGTGTAATGACAATCGCTCACAGATACCTCTTGGATTGGAGCAAATTGAGGTCGACTTAGCCAGAAAAATGCTCTTCATCGCAGGCCCCCGGCAGGTGGGGAAAACAACGCTTGGACTCCAACTGCCAAACGCTGACTCCGGCTACCTCAACTGGGATATCGTTGAACACCGCGAGAGTATCGCAACCTATTGGTTCGGGAAGATGTCAATACGCTGGAGCGGATTCATGATTTGGGTAATCTGGAACGACTGATATTGCGTCTGCCCGACCTTGTCGGCTCACCACTTTCGCTCAACGCTTTACGAGAAGATCTTCAAGTAAGCCATAAAACGATCTCTCATTGGGTGACGGTATTAGAGAAACTTTACGCTATCTTTCGCCTCTCTCCCTTTGGAGGGCCAAAAATTCGTACTATCAAGAAAGCACAAAAACACTACCATATGGATTGGTCCCTGGTCATTGATCAAGGACCTAAATTTGAAAATTTAATCGCCTGTCATCTGCTCAAATGGGTTCACTTTCAACAAGATACCCAAGGTCGAGACATTGACCTCCATTATTTCCGTGATACCGATGGCCGCGAAGTAGACTTTATTATCTGCGAAAGGGGAACACCGATCACTGCTATTGAGTGTAAGTGGTCGGACACCAAGGTGGATAAAAACCTGCGTTACTGGAAAACTAGGTTCCCGGAATGCGCGGCGTGACAACTCTACGCGATGGGAGAAAAGGATTTTGTAACCCCGGATGGAATCCGCGTAAGTCACGCACTAAACTACCTAGGTACCTTGGTCTAAACGTCATAGAGCATGGTACGACGTAGTACGATGAGTATGCTTACTCTAACCTAACCACCATACGAACTAAATCAGCAACGGTGTGTGCGCACATTTTTTCCATCACTTTAGCACGGTGTGCTTCAACGGTTTTATGACTCACATGCAGTTCGGCGGCAATCACCTTATTCAGTTTGCCATCAACTACTTTACCCAACACCTCGTTTTCACGCGGGGTTAAGCTCGCTAAACGTGTACGTATGCGATGCCGTTGCGCACGTTGTGATTTGATCTCAGCTTCGCGCGCAAGTGTAGTCTGTATGCATTCGATTAACGCCTGGTCGTTTACCGGCTTGGTGAAAAAATCCACTGCACCGGCTTTCATGGCTTGCACCGCCATGGAAACATCACCATGACCCGTGATAAAAATAATCGGTAACTGAATTCCGCGCTCACCCAATTGCACCTGTAGCTGCAAACCACTCATGCCTTGCATGCGTATATCAGACACTAAACAGCCATTACGCTTGTATTCATCGAGTTGGTAAAAAGCCTGAAAAAAATCGGCGGCGGATTCATAGGTTTGCGCCTGCAATCCCACCGACTCAATCAACCAGCATAAGGAGTCTCTAACAGAGTTATCGTCATCAACAATAAATACCGTTGCTTGCGTTGTCATTGCCCTAATTTGCCTCATTGACGGGTAAAGAAAAAAAGAAGGTGGCACCGCCATGTCGCTTAGACTCGGCCCATAAACGCCCACCATGTGCCTCGATGATGGAACGACTAATAGACAAGCCCATACCCAAGCCCTCTGGCTTGGTGGTGAAAAAAGCTTGGAAAATTTGCTGCGCCGCAGATTCAGAAAAACCATGCCCATGGTCTTCAATCGCTACGATCACTTGATCCAGTGCATTGTCTTGGCTATTTTCATCATCTTTTTTGCCAGCATTCGAGCGAGATACCTTCACCACCACAGGGTGTACGGGAGCACTAGCAACGACGGCCGAAGCTTCTATCGCATTGCGCAGCAAGTTTACCATTACCTGTTGAATTTGAATTTCATCCACCACTACATCCGGTAATTTTTCTTGCAGTGTAATATCAATCTCTAGTCCACGGGCATCTGCCTCAAAGCGCTCTAACTCAACCGCTTTATGCACCAATTCTGGCATCGTTACCCGTCGTTTCTGCAATGCTTCCTTGCGTGCAAACTGGCGAAAACGGCCCACAATTTCAGCCGCACGAGCAGCCTCTGATGTCACCCGATTCAACACAGATATTAGGCTCTGGAGATCAACTTTTTCATTCCGCATGCGGCGTACACAGCCCTGGGAATAATTGCTGATAGCGGCTAATGGTTGATTCAATTCATGCGCCATGCCCGATGCCATCTCGCCAATGATACTGAGCCGCGAAACGTGCGCCAGCTCAGCATTGAGCAATCTCGTTTGCTCGGCCATGCGTTCACGTTCCGCCATTTCCCTGCGCAAAGATTCATTGATCTGTGCGAGTTCTGCGGTACGCTCTGCCACCCGGTGCTCCAAATCATTCCTTGACTGTCGCAGTCCATCTTCCATTTTTTTGCGCGTACTGATATCACGAATGGATGCCACACTCCATAGTTTATCACCTTCGCGCAGCGGACTAAGATACACTTCGATAGCAAACTGATGTCCTTGACTATGCAAACCATAAAACCCAGTACACTCATTCATCGCACGAATACGCGGCGCTTTGAAATAATCGATCCGCTGCTCGCAGTGCTTCCGCCTGATGCCCGAGGGCATCAGGGTTTCGATGGGGCGGCCTATTAACTCTTCACGCTGATAGCCAAACATCGCCTCGGCTAACGCATTAACATGAATAATATTACCGTCTTGCTCAACTATCACCAAGGCATCCGGCAGAGATTCGATTAATTCGCGCAAAATAGAACGAGAGCCTGTAGTAGAGTCAGCATTCATTAATGCTTATGCGCATCATCATTTTCCATTTCGTCCATACCACTGAAATCCATTTCCGTGTCGTTCATATCACCGTGTTTACTATCCGGGCTGTTACTGCCAGCGTGCTTATGCGCATCACCCGCATGCGAGTGGCTATGCCCATCGCCTTCCGCCTTCGGCAACGACATCACCCCCAGACCATAACGATAGACTACTTCACCGCCATGCCATGCAGTAGAACCTAAAACACCCCCTGCGATAACCATACAGATCACAAATACCTTACCCAAAATTTCACCCTTGCGATATTGCACGATAGACCAAGCAGCAAGTATTAAAAACAAGGTAATGGTGACAATCGCCCAATTACGATGCTCCGTCATCGCCAGATGGGAAGGAGTATCATGGGCCACAGTATTATACGCATCCAAGCCCGTGAGACCGGTAATAATGGTGAATCCTGCGCCGAACCACAATGCCCAACGCGAAACGATTTGCCATTGCTCCTTGAGCGGGGATTTAACCAAGGGCGTCACAACTATCAACCCTACAGACAGTGCTAACAATGCCACGGTGAAATGAACAAAAATGGGGTGCAGATTGGGAATAATTTCAGGCATTTAACAGTCCTCGTTTCATCTTATACAGCATTAAAATTATTTACTGAATTTCGTTTATTGCTACTTTTGATCGTGTGCGAATTCGGTAGAGTTTTTCCACCGGTAACACCGCAATAATACCGTCGCCTTCCAGACCTAAATGTGCCGTATCCATAATGGTCTGCACAATTACGTCAGTATTGGTCGCATGCGTGAATATCTCGATCCGCATGTGGCTTACCAGCCAGTCCCTGGAATAGAAATCAGTGTATTCACCAAAACCCTTGACCTTAGTCACACTAATGCCATTCACTCCAATCGCGAGTAATTTTTTTTCCACTTTTTCCAATACGTCGCGTCGAATAATGGCGGTTACTTTTCGATATTGCATCACATTGCCCCTTTCTATACTTTGGATGGCGTATATTGATAAGAACGCGTGGGCGGTGCGGCTAAATTATCCAGTTCAATTTCTTCGCAATCATGTACCCAGCCACGGCGCAAACGCTCCAACCACTCACCACCGAGTTGCACACCAACCTCACGCAGCACTTTTTCGATCTTTTCCTCGGTGACTTGTAACAGGTCATAGGTAATGTTTACCTTGTTACCTGCAATCAATACTTCCTTGACCCCCATTAATTTTTTTACCACAGGAACGAGTAAATCGATGACTTCATTGTTCAGGGGTTCAGCCAACCGCATGGTTCGCCGCTTGAGAATTTCACTTCGTTCCTTTGCAATTCTTCCAGCTTTAGCACTATAGAGGCGAGGATGGGCGACAAACGTTTCGCGACATTGCTCAGAGCAGAAATGAAAATACATTTTGGCGTTCTCTACAGTCGATATCTCTGCTTCTGTCTGCATACTACACACCGGACAAATGTCATTAAATTGCTTCATCGAGCACCCCTTATTACAAATCGCTACGAACCAAATACTTTAGCATATCGGCTAGGCAATATTGAATTCACTGACATGTGTGCAATCCAATCAACACATCGTGGACTTGTTCTGCTATGAGTTTAGGGGGTAGTCTCTGTCTATTGGGTGACGTCTGCATTACAGTTTTGTAATGTTTTGACCACTAGTACACCCAGCATATTATATTCACGGGTTCAGCCTGTCTAGTTAGGCTTGCAGCTCACATTGACGCCTTATTTTGTCTACGTGAATCGTAGATATCCTATAACATACTGGCTTTCTGCGTGATGTTCATGTCGGTATTACATAAATAAGCTTGAAATAGAGTTAGCTGAATATACTGGAACACTCTATGCAATAGCCATTGTCAATGGAACAGCAACACTTCATATAACCCTGTTGCTTGCAGATGCTGGTCAAGATGATGAAGTAATAGCACTGTCTTTAACTTTTGTAACTACGTGTAATGCAATTGACTATTGTAGTACGGAACCAATATTTATTGATATATACCCGTGGCGTTATAGATTTAGGTTTTTAGTGTACGTGATATTCCTTTCATGACGAGGCGAAATGACGCGTAATAGCCAGTCTATTGCAAGGAATTTCCCTAGGTGCCCTTTAGGGTGAACGAAGTCATGGAAG
>CAZWUO010000113.1:1647-11769 GCA_964636675.1 uncultured Ectothiorhodospiraceae bacterium | reverse complement strand
TCAATTGCAGGGTTTTCACTAACACCATTTGAGTAGCTTCCTAACGAACTTACACTAATTAGTGTTGTAAGATTGTCCTGCCTATCATAAAGAAAAATATCCTGCTGGCCATTTGCATCATCAGCCACTAAATTGCTTGCTTGCGATTGATAGACAACATAACGGCCATCATAACTCAACGCTGACGAGCTACTTGCAGCATTACCACCTATTCCGCTGCTGTTAACGCTAACCCTTTCAATCGTTAAATTTTTTCTGTCAAAAACAAAAATGTCCGCGTAACCATTAACATCAGCATCCACAAAGTTATTAGCTTCCGAGGTAAAAGACACAAACTGACCGTTGCCACTGATAGCCGGTTCGGAACTTAAGCCGTTTGCTTCAATTTCTTGATCAACTAAACTTATTCTTTCAATAAAATCTGTTACGGAGTCATATGCAAAAATATCTTCCAATCCGTTTGAGTCGTTAGAAACCAAATTTGATGCTGCTGAAGAAAATACAATAATCCGACCGTCGTTACTAACATCTGCTTCGCGACTTACACCATTACTTTCAATACCGTCATTTCCAACAGAAACTCTCTTAATGCCGAAAGACTCTCGATCATAAACAAATACATCTTGTATCATGTTCCCATCACTAGCTACTAAATTCTCAGCAATAGAGCTGAAGACACTAAATCTGCTATTTGCACTCAATCGCGCGCCAAATGAATCACCATCTGACTCATCCCCAAGAGAACTCTGTGAAACCCTCGTTAACAGGATATTTACATCGCCTATTGATAGATTTATCAACTTAGAAGCGACAAAAGTAAAACCATTATAGTCGTATGTTGCAACTATATTTATTCGCGAATTGAGCTTACCCTTTGTAGGCAACAAAAAACCGTCTAGACCTATAGCCGCGTCCAAGTTTTTACCATCTGCAGAAGATATCGACCAAACAGGAGTAACTACGACCTCACCATCGTCATAAATTGCGGTAGCCTCGTATTGTGCTCCATCAATTAAACTCACAGTATCTGGACCGTTAACTATAACGTCATTTAATATTCGTTTATTATTTAATACTGTGACAGTCAAACTAGATCCTATTGTAACGTCATCATAGGTATAAGACGCGCTAAGAGAAAAAGAATGATCAACCAGCATTGCAGGAGATTTAAAATACCCGCCCGCATCAATATTTATAATCGATGAGTTGTCAGACCACACAGGTATAATAACTTTTGTAGAGCCATCGTCAAAAGTTGCTGTAGCAATATATTTGCTGGCAACTTCTTCACCAACACTCGCTTCACCTTGAATAGAAAGATCACTTAATATCTTAACATTATCGTTAATCGTCACATTTTTTGTTATTGAAAATGTCTCACCATAATATGTAAAAACCGCAGTCACCGGGATCGCCTCTTCACCCCAAATATTAATGGGCATCAGCACACCTGTTACAGGGTTTATGGTGGCTTTTATTGAGGAGACACTCCAGACCAGACCTACATCACTATTCGCGGCAAGCGTCGCAGGATCCATAATATTGTTAGAGGAATCATCAAAATCCACAACTAAAGCATAAGGAGCAGTTTCTGTTTCATTAATACTATCCCTTCCTGATATTGACAGGGACTCCACCGCTTTCAAGTTGTTTTTAAGAGTAAAAGATGCTGTCGCAGATCTGAAATTTCCAGCATATCCCGCTGTAACATTAACTTGGCCAAGCATATCCTCGGTTACCGAACCCGTTTGCACTAAGCCTGTCGAATCAATTGTGGCACCCGAATCACCAGAGATACTCCAACTAACAGTAGTGGGTTGAAGATCCGGGCGGCTGGCATCAGTATCATCAAATACTGGAATAACCCCATACTGGTAACCATCCAAAGAAGTTTCGCCATAAACGTTACCAGATGCCTCTCCAATTTCAATTGGCCCGAAAATAGAGACCCCAGTTAGAATACTAACATTATTATTAATAGCTACATTTAAAGTCTCTCCTTCAAATCTAGCAATCTCAAAATAATCAAAAAACGTATCGTTTATCGAAGCACTAGCAGTCAATATAACGCCCTTGGCAACGGTAACACTTTCTGTGGTTAGTGCACCCAAATTATTGATGCTAGCGAAACTAGAGTTGTCTGACCAAGTTACTGTGCCAAGCGCAGACGTACTGTCATCATCCCATTCAACCGTTAGGTCATATTCACCTGCCGTTAACTCATCCTCATTAACAATATTTGGTCCAGAAATGTAAACATCCCTTGGCCATCGAACTCTGTTATAGAAATATTTATCTATAGAAAAAGCATTAGCTAAATGCGGAAGACCGGGTGGCGTTAACGTAACTTCACCTCTTATCATGATATAGCCATTATCTGCTGTACCAGATAAATCAATCCTCCCCCAATCATTTCCAAAGTCTCGTGAAACAATTACAGGATAAAACGTCGCCCCACCCGTAAGGCCAGTAACGGGCAGACTAAGCTCTGCTTTTTGCGTGATGTTATACAGTACATCTTTATCGGTATACACAAACAATCCAACATCAAATGTTTGTGTTGGCGGTAAAAAACTGCCATCTTCCAACTGCTGGTAGTTTTTATGGATCATACTGACATCTTCTGGACTCCCATTAACAATTAACTCAGCTAACGAATCTGAATCATTATAGTTAAGGAACATTACAGAACGTGGTGTTTCAACATTATTATTGATAGCAAGTATTCCACTTGTAGATTTAGGACTCGGTGGGTTTACCGTCATATCAACGTCCGTACTTGCTGTTGCGGTGATGCTAAATTGCTTTTGGCCATTCAACGCAATATCTGACACCATTGGTGTAACAAGGGTCAGCGGATTATTAACATAAGTCTTTCCCCCGATGCTCCAATTAACGGATAAATTGTCATAAACATTATTTGCATTATTTGAGCAAACCAAGGTCAGTGTATATGTTGGGGTTGACTCATTGATAACAACGACGCTCCCTTGAGCGATCATAGGACCTCCGGAAGATCCACAGGTAGTCACAGCCAGAGCACTACTTGAGAACAGCTGAAAAAACAACAGTGCGAACAACGCAACGTAGACTCGAGCCATGTTATTCAAATTTTTGTCTGCATGAATATATTTCATAACGTTACACCACTTGGGCCTGGGGCACTGCCAAACATTTTCCTCAAAATCATCAAGTCGTCATAATTGACGACACCATCACCCGTAAAATCTGAATCAGAGTCTGCAGTCCCCATGTTCGACTTAAAAATAGCCAAATCTGCAAAGTTTATAATTCCATCATTATTTAAGTCAGGATCACACCGATTACCTATACCATCACTATCCGTATCGCGCTGTTCTTCATTGGCTACAAGCGAGCAATTATCTAATGCGTCTGCGATAGTATCTGCAACATCTAGCGTAATAACTTGTAAAAGCAACCCACCTTTTTTATCGACAATTTGAACAACTATTCGCACATCATTGTCTTGCGTAGTCGGCGTCCAGGTGAGCACGCCTGTTTCCGAGTTTATTTGCATTCCATCAGGAATATCGCCGGCAAGTGTATAAGTCAATTCATCACTATCTATATCTGTTGCCGCAAAAGTTACACTTAATTCTACGCCAGCATTAGCAGAGTAAGAAGCTTCTACATCACCGACAAATACGGGGGCATTATTTGCATCTTCCACATCGACCTCATCTAGCTCATCCATTTTAGTCAAGCGATTTAGTTCATCGTATACGTACTCAACGCGGTGCCCATTAGGTAGAATCTTATAAGTCATTTTCCCAAAATCATCGTAAAAATATTGCGTAGTAAGTACAACTCCATCAGCACTTAATTCAACCACCCGCTCTATTTGGTTTCGCTCACTATAAAATGTGGTAGTACTTACCCCTCTTGCGTTTGTCACCGTTTTATTCCTGTTAACTTTATCGAAAGTAAAACTCGTTTGCCCAACACTGTCAGATATAGATGAAACCATATCCTGCTCTATTCCATCTTCATAATATTGAATTGTGCTTGGTGTAATATCCGCCGGTCCTGACTCTCTAATTAATTTGGATAATGAATTATATGAATATTGTGTAGTATAACCAGCGTCAGAAGTAACTGCCTCAGCCTTTCCGGCAACACTTCTCGCCAACACCGCAGATTCTTCAGGAGAAATCCACGGATAATCACTTAGCAAGTAACCGTTATTAGAAATCGATTTGACCAAACCACTTCCATCAACTTCATATTCAACGGAAACAACATAAGCTTCATCATATGCCAAGCTAAACTCATATTTACCGATAGGACTACCATTCAGATCTAATATAGGGTTCTTGAAATTGGCAACATCGACATTTATACGTCGATATATTCTTATCAGCTTGCCATTAAAATTATATTTCTTAGCACTACCTCGATTTTTCGCATCAATCGTAACTACGACAGGCAGGTTATCCACAACGTCGATACCCCGATAAATCTCATTTGTACGGCCCAATACATCAGTAACAGTCTCTACATTGCCTTCGAGATCATATGTTATTGACATGGAAATATTCCTCTCGTTTGTATATTGAGTCGGCCCATCTAAGTCACCACCCTCATACAAAAGAGAGCTAGTTAAAGTAACTTCTTCGCCTTCTATATTTACCGTGCTCGCATTCCCAATCAGTCTGCCTTTTTCATCACGGGATGTTTGACTTACTCTTCCGACCGAATCAGTTACTGTTGTCACTCTATCAGTGCGATTGTAATCTGATGTTATTTTTAAACTATCTTTGTTTAACAAAGTAGAATCTGTTTGCCGACTCTCCAAATCAGGATTCCACGCAACCATTGTTTCATTCGTCAGCAAATTTTCTACAGAAATGAGTTGAGAGGACTTCGGATCAGTTGGGTCAGCATAATTATATTTCAACACCTCTCCACTTTTATCTACTGTGCTCAGCTTTCCATTTTCATAAGTATAGCTGACACTGCGAGTTTGACTTCCGCCTGACGAACTGGAGGTGTACGCTACTGAGTCTATCCGGTCATCAATATAGTTCAAATGAATAAATTCATTAACATCACTAACTATAGAGGTAAGCTGATTTTTTTCGTTATATACATATTCCAAATAATTAGCACCAGCACCAGTGTAGGTAATTATATATTGTGGATTTACTAAAAACCGATTTTCTCCTCCTTCAGTTATCCCAGATTCAAATAATATACGTTTTACCAGTCTATTATTTGCGTCAAACTGCTCATAAGACATAACACCAACATCGTAAGGCCTACTGGGATCCCTTGGAGCTTGAATGATGAAGTCATTCACCTCAGGCGCAAGATACATTGGTCTAAGCTCAAGAGGGCTGCCACTCGTTGCCACATTGACATACCCTGAAAACTCAAAAGTTAATGTATTATCATTAACACGATCACGTAATGTGACTTTTGAATAACTCACGATGGTCTCCGAATCAGCTATATCGCAAATAGGCTTCGGCGGCTCTTGGGCTTTCTCAGTGGGACATGCTAATTGGTTAGACTCAGGAAATGTAATACTGTACGGCAAAGGAGACCAACCAGGACCAAACCCAGTTTCGCTCTCACTAAACGAGTAAAAGTGGCGAGATAACATCAACGGCTGCGCGGATTTGTTAGGATACACAAGATCATATTCGGTAAAACTATACGCACCATCTTTTTCCGTGCCCGCAAGAGTCAGCGATATACCTTTATAGGAATTACCGGCATACATATGCGACCACGTTAATTCATTAATTGACGCAGGATCTAGAGGCCTCGCAGTGCTGTTAGCCACCTCTTCAACAAACAATGGAGATATAGCCAACACCTCAGTGTTTTCGCGACTATAGCGGACGCCCCCAACTATCGTTACTCCGGCACACCCTCCCAGATCAAACAACCCACTTCCCGCCGCAGATACAACGGTGCCACCGTTGGGACGACATAGCTGGAGAATATTAACTCTTTCGGGAGTATTAACTTCGGTCACTTTGTAGTTATCCATAAAGGAAAGATCGATAGGAATAGAGTTATCTCTAATCCATCGCAGCACAGAAACAACTTTAGCCAAATGCTTCAACTTCTGTAAAACTTCAAAGCCGGGAACATTTGCATAACTGTCATAATTTTCTGTAATATTTGCCGCAAATGCTAAGGCTTCAGTACGCAACTCCATCGGCACCTGAGTCGGATCATCTGGATTTAATGTGTTTTTCGCGGCATCTTGAAACCAAGTGACAACACCCATTTCGACATTTGAAAACACAAACGACTTTTGAGTACACGCACTTCCACTAGTGGGGTCGCAGCTTTCAAGGCCTATATCAAGAGGCTCTATGAAATAATTTATAAGAATCCCGCTTTGCTCCAAGTTCTTTGTTAAAATCCTTTCAGCACTACTTTGATACCCCAAACTTGTCAGCGCAGCATTCCCGCTCAACAAACTACCATTCTCATCCACACCCTGGCCAAGTTTTTTCAACACATAATCTGCATCAAACATAATTTGACCAAACCCAGTATCTTTCACTTCACCAGAAAACTTAACATCATGCATCCCTGAAGTAATCCAATCGCCTCCAGGAGTAAAAGTAATCCCTGGGTCATCAGTAAACCCAGCAGCATCAACATTAAATACTGTTCTTGCTGCCACGACCAAATCATCAACATTAATTCTTAAATCAACAGGCAACTCATCACCATCGGCAACAAATATAATTTCCCCCGTTTTTTCGTCAACAGCAGCACCTTGAATATTATACGTCCCACCAAGCAGGGCCAATGTTTTGTTTAATGAAACACCCCCTAAACTATTTGTGTTCACATCAAGCATTGGAGACTCAAGTAAGCCAGGGTCAGGACAGATGGAACTCAACGTTATCGATGCATACCCCCCCATCAACACGCCGACTATAGATACAACTAACTTTTTTGCTTGCAACCGGAATCTTAATTTGACGTTTCTCATTGTTCTTAACTATAACCCAATCAATGTCACACTAATGAAACCGCTCTACTTAATCCAGTACGGCGGGACTTCTCTTTTTTTAATGACGCGAGCATAGAGATTCTCACCTTTAGCTATTTTTTTGCGCTTTCCTGTTATCTCTGAAATAGAAACTGGCGCAATCGTCCAGCTCATTTTTTTGCCAAATCGCTCTTTAGGAAGTGAAAATGTATTAAAAACATAAAATGCGGGGAGTGGTTTTTCCACCTGACGGTCAACAAGACTGCTTGATGGTGATCGAAAATTATTAACCAACACCTTTTTATCTTGTACTTGGGAAACTTTCTGAGATTTTATAATTTGCAGCTTTCTTTCATCATGCGTAGAAACCCATCGATGCACATTGACTGACACCTTATTTGCAACAGTCGCTTTTAACTGCCCTTCAGCAACGCTATCAAACTGCTCTAGCTTATTCAGATTTTCCTTAATATTAATCTCTGCATTAAGAAAATATACAGCTACACCCAGCACAACAACTGCTACAAAACTAGAATATAAAACGTAACGCCCCAACTATCACCTCACACATTCAAAACAGATAACAAACGCACATTGAGAGCTTCGTTAATTTTTTTACAACCTGCAAACAAAAAACATTGCATACTTTCTTTTACTATAATCGAATAAAATTTTTCCTTCCACCTCAATTTATTTGTTGTTTTCGCCTGTAAATAAAAAATTTGAAAATAAGCTTATCAGCACAAGAAAAAACACCCATATTGATTACTTAATCTATTCTAAAACTTATTCATTCGTGATATATAAGTAACTAACAGCAGAATAAAATAACTTACCTAATTACTCGGAATGTAATTGCTACACTAACGTTCGCACTTAACTATGCATTAGTGTGGCTTCGATTTTCTCTACTCAGGTGAAGACTCAAAAGAATGAACAACTCAAATATCAATTTCATTAAAATTTCATCACTAACTATGTTTGCAATTATGTTAGCAGGCCCAACACCAACACACGCTACCATATCAACAACTAGCTATTCATATGACATCCCCGCAAACTCTACGACCAAAATTAACCCTGATCTAACAAAAATCAAGCAAACTTACGACAATGTAAACCGATTAGATACGCTTCAACTAATAGGCGCAGATAACATTGCCATCGAAACGTTTAACTTCACCTATGACCTTACCGACCAAATCACTAACATCACCGGCTCAAACGGAGAGACTACTTTTGGCTACGATGATTTTGACCGCCTAGCGTCCATCAGAGATTTTGGCAGCGCGGGAGACTTGTTAACATTTGCCTACGACCATAAAGATCGACTAACGTGGATCACTTACCCAGGCAATGGTCGTGTCTGTTATCAATACGACCCTGACGGTCGGCTTACCCGCGTAGGAAGGGTCTATCAAAATAACACTGCACTCATCTGTTCAGGTGCCGACGAAATTACTGATTATTCTTTCGATAACAGAGGACGTCTTATCAAGGTATTGCTCCCCAATGGTATCGAGCGATTTCTTGACTATGACAACACAGAGGGTCAGTTAAGCGCGTTTGGTTATAAGAATGCCAATGGCAGACTGATATATCGTGATGCATTTAAGTATGTCCCCGGCAGCAGTTTATATTTCAGCATTACGCGTACAACACCAACCGAACAGAATACTACCTATTACGAATATGATGCTTATGAGAGAGTCACCAAGGTAACAGAGGCCGACGGTCGACAAACCACCTATGGATACGATGCCTTTGGGAACCGGGTTTCTGAGAATGTGACAAATATTAAAGACCCCTCGGCAACCAATGACAGCAACAAAAAGGATTACGGCCTCTACACCTACGAGTACCCCGCAAAAAGCAACCGACTCAATCGCGTCTTGCTCAATGACCAGGTGCTTGAAAGTTTTGCTTATGATAACAATGGCAGAATGGCGAGCCGAACACTCGTAGGCGATGGCGCATCGATCACCACAACTTACGGCTATGATGTTCGTGGCTATCTGATCAATGTGAACAAACCCAGTCTTACGGTTAGCTATACTTATGATGCCTTCGGTAATCGCAAATCTAAAACCACTAACGGCGAGACTATCAACTATCTTGCGGCACCTATTTTTGGCATGCAACGCACATTATTAGAACTTGCCCCAGACATGACGATTAAATCGACTTATGTTCATGCCGGCAACAGCATACTCAAAGAGGAGCCATCTGCGACTAACCGCGAAACTGATTTATATTATTTGAATGACGGCATTGTGGGTAGCGTCACGCATGCCGTAGATATGAGCGGTAAAGTTCAATCAGCTTTTGATTTCGGCACCTTTGGCGTAAGAACACAGACGCAGACTTCTGCACAAAACTCAAATAGCAGCTTTGGCTATACCGGAGAAATGTTTGATGATGCCACTGGCTTGTTGTATCTTCGAGCGAGGTATTATGATCCTGGGTTGGGGCGGTTTATTAGCCCTGACCCGTTTTTGGGAAGGCTGGAGCAACCGGTGACGCAGAACCGGTATATCTATGTACATAATAATCCGTTGTTGTTTACGGATCCGAGTGGGTTGGAATCAGATGCATGGGTGGCAGAATGGACTGGATTTGGTTATGATGAAGTTGATTTTGAAAATGAATGGGTACCGGGGTTACCCAACCCGCAAATGTCACCAGACATTCAATTAAAGTTTTTGCGAGACCCATCTTTCTGGAACGACGCGAGCACAAAATTTGGACGTGCCGCTTTTGCCTCAGCATTATTCGGCCCTGAAGTTTGGCCAGCTACAGCTATTTTTGCAGGATTGTCAGGCGGAGCAAAAGGATTTGAATACTACTTACAGCCAAATTTCGAACAATTCTCCCAAGAACAAGCCATTAAAATTACATCTAGCTTTATACCGGGACGTTCTGCATATGGTGATTTTGCAGAAGCTGGAGTTAGCTATTATTTCATAGACTATACGAAAACTAGTGAAGTATTGGGCTACTGCCCCCGTTGACAGCCTAGGAGAGCAACGCGAGAGCCATTTCCCGGCAGCCAAGACGTCGCCAAACACTCAAAACAGGTCTTGCGTTTTGCTTCAAAACTATCAAATAATTTTCTTATCGGAATAGCCTTGTGACACCTT
>CAZWUO010000113.1:0-1547 GCA_964636675.1 uncultured Ectothiorhodospiraceae bacterium | reverse complement strand
ATATCAACAAAATCGTTTTAACTTCTTCTCAATTTCTCCAACTCCTTGTTGGTAGTGCCGCATCCTTTAAATTCGTTCATCTATGCTTGTAGCACTCTTCCTCGATAAGTCCACTTGAAAGGTTTCGCCATTACTTGATTAAAATAACTGATAAAATCGAGCACCTTTTCTTTCAATTCAGTGGTGGATTTTACCGATAAACGTGTCAATAGTCGGCGAACTAAAATACTAAACCATATTTCGACTTGGTTCAGCCATGAAGCATGCTTAGGCGTATAAATAAATCGAATTCGATGTTCAGGATTGGAAAGAAAAACTTTTCGTGTCTCCATATTTTTCAATATACCTTTCTTACCTTTGATGCCCAAATCAATGTTTGTTAAACCACAAAGTGTCGCTACCAGAAAAACTAAACTTTCGGATTTATGTGTATTCAACTGATCCACTACAAATACCCATGGAGCTTCCGGATCACTATTGATTGTTTCCTTGATGTGTTTTTCAAAGTCTTCTTCCGTGCGCGTTTCTTGAATGGTTGGCGATAGAATTTCACCCGTTGCTACATCGAAATTAGCGATTAAACATTGCGTTCCGTGACGCTGATACGAATTATCTTGGCGCTCAACATGTGTGGATGTCATTGGTGTTATCTCTCGCTCTAATGCTTGCATACCACTCTTTTCATCACAACTGATAACATGAACCCCTGTCTCTTTTAATTCAATGGCATTGGCATAAATATCACAAACTGTTTTTACCTCTTCATTGAATACTTCTTCATCTTCAATCGGGGTGTGTATCCATTGCTTCACCTTATGTGGTTTTATATTTGCCTGATTTTAAAAAAACCTGCAATTGGCTGGTTGATATACTCTCGACTATTTTTCTTTTTGCTAGCTCCTCGGCCAGTGAGGATAAACTCCAGTGACTCAAGGGTAAATCGTTTTCCTGTGGGGTTTCACAAGTTACATTCAGGATGAGACAAATTTGTTCTGCGGTGAACTTGCAGGGCGTTCCACAACGAGGAGCATCACTTATAATCTGTTCAATTGAACGCTGATAGGCAATCCCCTCTTCTTCTTTTTCTATCATGGATAATTTATCTTGATTCCTTGCCCAGTGGTTTCTCCATTTGGAAATGGTTTTTTTATGGACACCTAATTCTTCCATAATTTCGACATTCGTTTTACCTTCTGAGCAGTGCAATAAAATCGATGCACGTTGCTGAAGGTGAACTGGCGTTGTTCTGCCACTTGAGAGTGTCTGTAAAATTTGTTCTTGTTTTTTAGTTAATGTGATTTTCTCAGCAATTCTGCTCAACTGTGAATATCCTTATTCATTTCAAGTGCTTGATTCTAACACATGATTAATTACATTATTTAAAGGATGCGGCAGTACTTTATTTAAGCCTAGCTCTTTAAATGCATAGCCTATAAAAAACTGTGCAGACTGAGTAATGATGCCTTTTCCTGTCATATGTTCAGCCAACCAATAACCAATCATTATTGAGTTGTTTGTAAAATTGATTGGATGAAATCCACACATAC
>CAZWUO010000112.1:0-11772 GCA_964636675.1 uncultured Ectothiorhodospiraceae bacterium | reverse complement strand
ATGAAAGGAATATGACGTACACTAAAAACCTAAATCTATAACGCCACGGGTATACCTCAATCGAATAATGCTTATTAACAACTAGTCATGTAGAATCATCTTTTAATTCTGCCATTATTTCCTTTTGAATATTAGGGTAATCAGGAGACTTTCGTGATCACAAAGTTAATATTTTGCATGTTATTAATATCCCCACTGTTGGCTTACGCTAACGACAATCGTCCTGTTAACACTTGGCAAGATAAAACCCCCATCAATTCGACAAATAATAGCTCAACAAATTATGCAGAATGTTTTGCAAAAAGACCTGTTTTTGATCAAGCCGATCAGCTAAAAAAACCCTTCAGGGAAGACTCGTTTTGGTATAAGCGTATTCCTTCCACTGCGACATATCATGAGATTACCCAAAGAGACACTTTGTTTCCCGACACGTCTGTGACAAATTCGCAAGCCCCCATTCATGTAGACCTGGATATCGTTTCCATTTGCTACACAAACCCAAGTGCCAATATTCCCGAAGTTGATATTTTAAATAACACCGGTTGGAACTTTCCACTCCGCGCAATAACGGCCATGAGCCGCGATAACAAACTCTATACACGCAAGCTTTCGGCAAACGCATGCACTAGCTTAGCGTGGAAACCAAACGGCAACGGCGCATTTGTTATCGTCAATCCCGATTCAGGTGAAACCTCGGTAGGAATAGGCGGCTGGCGTTGTACTGATGGCCCTATTCTTGGCTTTGGCAAAAATGTGGCTGACCCCGAAGCGCATAACTCCAATGCCCTTAGCGGTGATGGCACTGAACGAGTCCCCGGCCGTGCTTCTCGCTTGTCACCGCTCGGTGGCGTTATTCGTGAGGGAGAGCTGAATGATGGCATTGAGCATGCGATTGCGATCAACATGCCTCAAGTGAGGTTCTCAGCTAATCCACGTTTTATTTGGCCTGCTCGTGACTCCGACAATAGCTGGAACGATGGTGTCCGTGCCTATAGAGGCAGTGATGAAAACTATACGATGGGTGCATTGCTCGCGCTGCCACCAGGGCTTGCGGGAAGCTTGGCACTCACCACACCTCAAGGCCAGCATATTGCGCAAGCCGCCGAAACCTATGGCCTCTACATTGTCGATTCTTCGGGTGTGCAAGATGTCGCAAACGGGGAACCTGCCACCATGCACCTGTCGATAGATGCACGTGCAGCATTGCATGACCTCGGTTTAGAAATCGATAAAAACACCGGCTTACCAGCTTCTTATGACTCGCAAAAAGTAGATGCCAACGGCTTAAGAAAAGATATTTTGATGATCTTAAGATACTTAAAAGTCATCTCGAATAATGGCCCGGGCAGTGAACCAGAAGATCCAAGCAACGAACCAGAAGACCCGAACAACGAGCCAGGGAATCCTAGCCCTGATAACGAAATTTTTAACCAGCTACATACGATGAGTGAAAGTATCTACGATGGACGCGGAACATGGGGTAGCAACCAATACGGCTATCGTATGGCATTAAGAGATAGTTATTGGCGTGCGGATATATATGGCGAATTAAATAACCGCGGAATCGCCGGCTCCGCACTGTTTGCGCAGCGTGAGCAAGATGTTATTTCCTATTTAGTCAAAGCACAATTCGAGGGTGGCACGGGTGTATTCCCCTTTCCCGCCGACGTTAACAACCCTGAGTTTGGCGCAGCTGTTCGTGACCTAATAAAGAGTCAATGTCATACATGTATCGTCAACGGATGGGTAATTAGACTACCGGGTCAGCAAATCGAACATCTTTATTTCGACCATGGTTATGCCTTAGCAACGCTCTCCCGCTACTCTATAAACTCAAATAACAATGATGTTCTACCTGCAATACGTGCCGCTGCAAATTGGATTCTAGATAAACCCATTGCGAAGAACATACACTATAACTCTGCATTAATTAAAGGCCTGAGTTATGCGTACAAGGCGACCAATGATGCACGTTATCGTGACCATGCAAGAAAGCTACATCGTTACGGTGTCTATTCCGGTTTCCTAAACGCAAATGGCAGACTGCAAGCCTACGCCCGCGATAAATACAATGCACAATTGGAATTCCATGGGTATATTGTGTCTGGGATGATGGCACTTTTGTCGATTCTAGACGCCGATGATGTTTATTATGCGCCGCTGCAATCACATCTCGATATGAGCATCGAATACATGGCGACCCAAGGATTGATAGAAAATGTGGATGACGGAGAGGCGTGGCCCGGCAGCAATTTACGCGCATGGTATGCGTTAAATCAGTTTCGATCCCTGACCGAAGCGGAACTCAATACCGCGCTAAGAATCATTGATCTTATAGAAAGTTATGCGGATGAGATCGTGGATGCAAACAATCCGTTTAACCGCCAAAAAGCACTCTATAACTACTTTGTCATTGGGCTTGTTGACTAGCGCTTATCGACTAGCGCTTGTTGCCTAGGCTCTGTTGACTATAGGGTTGATGTTACTAATGTACGGTTTCAGCTAGCAGCCCACGAATTTTATGCGCCGCCGGATCATTCGGCCAGCCGTCGATTAATGCGCTCCACACCGTACGCGCTTCTTGATGTTGTTCTTTCGCATGTGTTAACAAATAACCCAGATTCAAATATGCATTGCCAAACCCTGGGTTATGCGCGATAACTTTTCGATACGCTTGCTCTGCCTGTGCGATGTTTTCATTATGCCAATACATCGTACCCATATCGGTGATAACACCCGGTTGATTAGGTTCTATATCAAGTGCAATTCGATAATATAATATGGCCTGAGCGGGCTCATTAGCATCGTAATAAATATTCCCGATGGCAACAGCGCTCAAGCCAAGATTCATATATTGAATATTTGCCACTTCTTTTACAGAATTTTCACCACCTTAGCTTATTCTATAAATCAACCAATAACCTATTCCTTAACAAGTGCCAAGACATTGATAAAAGGAGATAAATGATGAAAACATTAATCACTACATGGTGTATTACATTCTTATTATATTCCATCAGCAGCGCGGTTCAGGCAGATTCGATACCTCTCAAAAATACCACGGTTTGGACAGGATATAACGTTGTAGGAAACGTATGCGTAGACATCAGAAACAAACATAATAACGCGCCCGCAAATGCCGAATTGTGGTTAATCACGCAAGAAAATGTGCAACGATTTGATGCCGTAAAAGGTTACAAATGCCTAGACATTAAGTTGAGCAAGACAACCACCCTGCAAGCGATTACCTATGAAGAATCCTCCGAGGTAAATGTTATCAAAGATACTACTTCCACATTTTTTGTCGTTGAGCTACCCATTTAACTGCGTTGCAAAACTTTCGCTCTCCACTTTAAAATTTTGTGTAATATTTCTGGTTCCTTAGCACATCTGCAGGTAGCATACGCCCAGCGTAAACACGGAAAAAAAAACAGGAGAAAATCTTATGCATACAACCCTGGTCAAGGTTCACGTCAAAACTGAGTACATCGATAATTTTATTGCCGCAACACGATTAAACCACGAAGCGTCGGTGCAAGAACCCGGAAATTTGCGTTTTGATATACTGCAAATGGCGGATACCCCTCACCAATTCATTCTTTACGAAGCTTATCGTAACGTCGACACCGCAGCGGCACACAAAGAAACCGCACACTACCTGACATGGCGGGAAACGGTTGCAGATTGGATGGCGTCACCGCGCGAGGGCATACGCTATGACGGATTATTCCCGGAGTATTAAGCCGATGGAATTAAGCGCATTTTCCACCGTTCGTCTGCCACAGATCATTTTTGGCGAAGACAGCCACAAGCAACTGCCATCCCTTGTAGCTACCTATGGACGTCAGATACTTTTGGTGACCGGCGCTAGCTCTTTTTGTGCAACACCCTATTGGTCGCAACTACAAGATGCATTGCAAGCAGCAGGATTACAATGGAGCCAAGTGATCATCGATGGAGAACCATCACCACAGCAAGTGGATCAAATTGTGGCGCAATACCGGCAGACCGGAATGGATAGCGTCCTGGGCATTGGTGGCGGCAGTGTGTTGGATGCCGCCAAGGCTATTAGCGGACTCTTGCCACAAGGAAATTCAGTCATGGATTATCTAGAAGGTGTCGGTCGCGGCCTTGACTATAAAGGCCCTGCCCTACCCTTCATTGCAGTACCCACGACCGCCGGTACCGGCAGTGAGGCTACGATGAATGCGGTGCTCAGTGTGCAGGGATACAATGGGTTCAAAAAATCGTTTCGCCATCCCGACCTGGTGGCCGAGATTGCCGTTGTCGATCCGCTGTTACTGACCTCTTGTCCACCGGCACTGATTGCCGCCAACGGCATGGACGCCTTCACGCAGTTGTTGGAATCGTATTTATCGTGTCGCGCCAACCCGTTGACCGACGCTTTGGCATGGAGTGGTCTGGAAGCAATGACCCAGCATTTTTTCGCGGCCTGGGAGGGCGGCGACAGTGTAGCGGCCAGGCAAGGGCGTGCAGGTATCGCTTATGGTGCGCTGATTTCCGGCATTACCCTGGCACAAGTGGGCCTGGGGTCGGTACATGGTCTGGCGTCACCACTCGGTGCTTATTTCCCCATTCCTCACGGCGTGGTCTGCGGTACTTTGCTCGCAGCAGCCACCGAGGGCAATATCCGTAGCTTGCACCAACGCCAACCGGACAGCCCTGCACTTAAAAAATATGCACAGCTTGGCCGTTTATTGAATCCCGATGCAAAATTAACCGATGCTCAAGCACAAGCGGCATTGCTAACGACGCTACATGCATGGACCCAACGATTGAAGCTTCCCCGGCTAGGTCACTACGGTGTTCAGGCATCAGACATGGGTCACATCGTCGCCGGTTGTCGTGGTGGCAGTATGCGCACTAACCCGATTGTATTAACCGATGACGAGATACGCGAAATTATTGAGTCACGTTGCTAAGGAAGTGAGTGAACGCATGTTGCGCTACAATGCGCCTATTGTATTAACCGACAACGAGACACGCGAAATTATTGAGTCACGTTGCTAAGAAAATGCCGAGCGCAGCTTACGCTCGCTAGATCACTTAATCAGAGGTTCCCTCGTTCTTCAAATAACAAAAGGTCGGTCTATTACCGGCCTCTTGATGATTTGAATTATAGCTACTCTACGACTTTAAAAAATCTAAAATTTCCAGCCGCTTGTCCGAGCACACTGTCATTCTCATCGACTAAATAAGTTTGAATACTCACTCTGCATTGTAATTCGGATTCAGTCATTCCACTCGCCGCCGCGCATTTTGCTTTGTCACAGTCAACCGTTGGAATAAAGTTATCAACCGCGTATAAATCGCCAAATGGCACTGAGTCACACTGCGCCAACGGAGCCGACCCCACCGCGTCGGTATGGGAAAACTCATAGGTATATTTAATTTGACTGCCCGCAGGTGCGTTGCTTACATTAGCTAACACCGTTGCTGGTGCATCCCAAGTGATGACCGGACGTTTTTCGGTTACCTGCGTAGGACTATTTGATTGCCCCATATCAACACCATTATATTTAGCCGATGCCTCGGGCACTAAAGGATGGGAACGGGTAACCGTTGAAGTTAGCGTACTACTGTCCGCTAAATTAGCCGTAATTGTGTAAGTCACTTCATTGTTTAGCGTGACACATACCCCCTCTGAACGCGATTCGTATTTGCCCATTTGCAAATCAAGATTCACGCTTCCTGCGGTTAAAGCGGTCGAATCGGATGAAGTAATTGTGACATTGTTAATGCCGATTCCACCGTCAAACACATGCACTTTCGCAAGAAAGTGGCCAAACCCCGCATTTTGATCACAGCCAAAACCACTATCGTGATTGATCTCCACATTTGCAATATGTGGCTCGGCATCAACAGCGTTCACTAATTGCGTCATCGTTGACCCCAACTTGTCGCCCATGATATTACACAAATTCATCGTGTTTCCATTGGCACTTGCATGTTGTAAAAAACTCAGAGCTTGATCAGGGTCCAGCGCTGTTGTAGCAGAAAACTCACTGCCTTTCAGTTCACGTTTTGCCAACAGTGCAACTAATTCTTCCGCGCTAAAACTTTGCACCGACTCATCGACGGCGGCATAGTTACCGTCTATTGTAATGAGCAAATCAGCATATCCACTCACCGCCGTTGCAACATCTAACTGAGAACCGCCGGGTACCGCATTACTTGCTGCAATAATGTCAGTGGCGGTATAGGTTTTGCCATCAATAATAGCCTGACCTAACACCATAGCCGAAGCTTGAGGTATTGCAAGCACCCCATTTTTTTGTCCACAAGACTCGCGGGCAAAGCGACTAATATAGGATGCGGCCCTAGCTTGTGTTGTCGTCGCCGTATTTTTCATCGTACTCCATTCGGCTTGGAACTGATAAGTTTTATACGCTAGCTCACCATTACCACCCGCCGATGACACTCCATTTGCCAGTCCAAGGAGTTTAGACGCATTTTCGCTTGTCGCTCTGGGCACAGCAATTGACGTTCGCAAGCGATACATATTAGCACTCACCATTCTATTCAAAGCATTCACCGAAGATGCGGAGGGAATCGCCGGTTGAGTTTCTCCAGGCACTTTAACAACATCGGAAAGTACTTTTGCCGCAACATTGGTTTCTGGGGTCACATCAACCTTGGTATCCGCATCGGGTGCAACCGGCGCTGTGATGTTTACATCGTCTAACGAAGCACGAACTTCGTAGTAAAAATCATTGGCATCACCATTTGATGTGACTGCCTTGGAAACGTCAGAAAAACTATATTGTCCGTTGTCGTCTGCGGTTGTCTCGGCGACCAAAGTTTCGACACCACTTTGTGTTCGCTTGTATAAGCTGACTTTAGCCTGGGCCAACTTACGCGTACCGAATACAGAGTAACTCGGGCCATTATAGGAACCTTGTAACTGTACTTTTGCCGACGGTAACGCTGCTGCTGCAATCACACCAGATAAGGTCACCGAAACCGCGTCAACAACCCCTGAATCCTGGGTATCTTCTATCTTTGTTTCCCCATCGGTACTTGAATCAAGCGCATCGTCAAAACAAGCAGATAACAGAAAGCAACTTAGTAGCACCAGGTATATTTTTATTTGCATTATCAATTTGCCCTTTTAATATGTGACCCGCCTGATTTTTACGACCAGTTTTTTGCTATCTTTAATTATCAATTCATCATAGCGGCTTATAGATAGTCAAAATCTCAGCGTAACATTTTGTTTTTTCGATGCTTTATAAAAAAATAGCAGTGATCAAAAAATATTCACTGAAGCATTCAGAGAGGAGGCATGCGGCAGGGCTATCGCATTAACAATATCACCTCGGCAGCGTACCAAGGGCATTTATTTCAAACTGGGATATGCTACCATTTAGCCCAATTTTCCCTAGGAAATCACTCCACTAAAGAATACCTCTGGAAGCAAGAAAAGAAAGACACTCAATAAATTAAGTAAGGAATCTTTTAATGTTCAAAAAACGGTTTACCCTCTTTATACTTTTTTTCCTCCCCATGAATAGCTGGGCAGCTTACGACCCCGAAAAAATCATGCAGGGACTGAGTCAAAACAAAGCATTATTTCTAATTGATACTTGGGCTAAAACAGATAAGGCCTCTACGTGGATAGCAAAGACGAAAATAAAACTTGGTAGCATTTCCGTGGATAACATAAAGACCGAACTAAGTTCCCCGTATATAAACTTCAAACAAAAAATTCTTGCTAAAAAAAGATGCAATGCCCTCGCAAATATCGCAATCTCCCCTGAATCTGTCGCAGACAAAAAGAAAATTACGGATACTATTAATGCCTCCACGGTAAGACATATTATTAAATATACCGATATAAATGCGCTTAGATTTGAAATCGAACCCATTATGAAGGGAGTCTTTGTGAAGCTACACTGTCGAATAAAACCGCTTAAAAATATTTGAGTCTACTCGCGATGACGTTGGGGAATAGCGAATCCATCACTATTAAAAATGGGAAACTTGTATTAAGAACTCATCAATCAATTATGGCAGTAGAATTGGATGGAGCTAGGAAACGGAAAGTCTCGGTGCAACTTATTGGAAATTGAGACTTCCCTGTATAACATCCGAAGCGGATTCAGTGGAAGTCATCTGTGGTAATTGGCTCAACAGTTACTGCACCTGCATCTACCCAGCTCAGAAAATCTACTTAGAAATTTCGACCAAAATCATCCGACTTCAAGCCAGGTGTGTAAGGGGAAAAAAGTTTGGGTTACTCTGCCGAAGAAGTCACATCGGTTCCGCAAGGAACCAATAAATAATAGATATCGTCCCCTTTTTACACTTTTACATCATCACGTACCTGTACGGATCTTCAGAAAACCAATCACTTAGAAATGTCCTTACGGCTCTTATGCGTGAGTTATATTGCGTATCGCTGTGACACACGATCCAAAATTCCAAATTGGGCAACGGAACCCATTCCAAGATCCGTTGTACTTCTGGCCATCGTTTAGCGATCTCTACATGGGTTCCAAATATTCCTCCTCCTGCGCGCCCCAAATTCATCTGCGCAAGCAAGTGATCGGTGCGTAGCGCAAAATTATCACGTACAAAGTGATAATTCATTTTCGAAGCCGCATCGATAAAATCCATATCTTTATCAAACCCAATAATCGTATGTTGCAAAAACTCTTCTATGGTATTCGGTGCACCATAAGTGGCAATGTAATCGTGGCTCGCATAAAACCCCATTTCCATATCCGGCAAACGCTTTGCGACCAGACCTAGCTGGGTCGGACGAAACATACGTAATGCGATATCGGCCTCTCGTTTACTGATACTGCTCACATGGTTCGAGATAGCGATTTCTACATGCACACCTGCATGTTTTTTGCGAAAAGCCGCAATGGCGGGAGGTAATAGATAAATACCAACGATTTCGTTGACACTAATTCGTACATCCCCCTCAAGGTGAACGGACAACCCAGAAGCTTGGCGATTAAACACATTGGCAGCCTCGTCCATCTGGGTAGCCGCATCTACTAACGCTCTACCCGCTTCAGTGAGCTGTAATCCTTGAGTGGTACGGCGAAAAAGGTTGAGTTTTGTATTTGATTCAATAGCTTGGATATTTCGGCTCAAAGTGGGTTGGGAAACACCTAGCTCTCGCGCCGCCGCAGATAGGCTACCCACCCGTGCTACTAACAGGAATGATCTAATCAGATGCCAGTCGATATTATTCATTTATGAATAATAGATATAAATTTATGACTATTCAATGAATGAATAAGAATAGCGATACTAGTACTGAGTTCGATTGCAAACTATTACAGGAGACATAATATGAAAACGGTACTCATAATGGGCATAAACGGAGGCTTTGGTGGCCATGTGGCGCGGGCGATGGCTCAACACGGCTGGCAGATTAAAGCACTCATGCGAGACCCTGCAAAATTACCCTCTGAATTTATAACTGCACACATCGTTCAAGGTGACGCCTGCCAAATTGAAGATGTGCGCCACGCGGCCAAGGACGTGGATTTAATCGTGTACGGGATAAATCCATCAAGCTATCAGTGGAAAAACAAAGTGATACCTTGGCTAGACATAACAGCGACCGTTGCAGAAGAAATGAAATTAACCTTAGTCTTTCCCGGAAACGTGTATGTATTCAATCCAGAGGAAGGTCCAGAATTTAGTGAAGATTCGGCACATCATCCGGTCTCATCTAAGGGTGAAATGCGCAAAGCCATGGAGCAGAGATTAAAGCGAGCTGGGCAACATGGCGCAAAAGTGATCATTGTACGTGCGGGTGATTTTATCGGTGCGCATGCGCATAGCACATGGATGCAACATATTATTAAGCCAACTAAAAAAGGTTACGTGGTTAATGCAACTGGCCCACACGACCTAACACATACATGGGCTTATCTTCCCGACCTTGCACAAACTATCGTCGCGTTGGTCAAAAATTCTGAGCAATTGCCAACGTTCAATGTTTTTCATTTCAAAGGTCATCGTATATGTTTTAACGAACTCGCCAACACTATTGCAACAGCGACAGGAAAGCCTGTTGTCATGAAAAACTTTCCTTGGCTTGTCATTCGCTTATTGACTCCATTTTCATCGATGATGCGCAGTTTGATTGAAATGTCTTATTTATGGAAGCAGGAAATCAATTTGACTGATAAAAAACTTACAGAATTGCTCGACACGAACATAGCGCACACATCACTAGCGCAGGCATTATTGGAAAGTGGTTCGATTAAGAAGTAAAGACAATCTATTGGATCTAAACTTCTCCACATACTTGATGAAAAACATCAAGGGAATTTGATTCGCCTATTGACAGAGACTTTCTAATGGGTGACGCCTATTCCATCCAGTGGTAAAAGCTCAATAAGTTTGGTGTTTTCTGTCGTGCATCGTCAAAACCAAATCAAGAGTGCGATGCAACAACTCTCCATAATCTTCGCTGCATAAGAAAACCCTAAACATATGTTGAGTCGAAGAAACATCAAACTTTATTTAATCGGTAAATAAATTTCAGTTCTCAAATTTTCAGGTTTTGTACGTCTTGGGTCACGATTAAGATAGATTTCAAAACAAGGAAGGTCGCGCAAATTCATTTCGCTTTCGGGTAACCACTGTTTAAAGATATAGGAGTAAGTTTTAGCAAAATCTTCATAAGAGCCTTTATGTAAAAATACGGCATATTTTCCTTTTTTAATGCTGGACTGCTGGACTTCTCCGCTCACATCGATAGGGGAATCAACGGTAATGCAAGCGTCATAACGAATATGGTCGGGAGCGGTCACGTCAGGATCATCATGTGGAATGCCAATCATCTTAGTGTCCTTGCGCATTAATTTTCTGGAATACGCAAAATTCATCAGCGCTCCCCAAGCTTCAGCGGTGGCATCACTGTAACTCCCCTGCTTTCTTACACAAATTAAACTTAGTGACGGTATCTCTTTTATCTCTGGCTTCATGGAAAAAATCTCCTCAATATTTACTGATTTCTGAGCGCTGTTTATGCTGAGTTTGTTTTTCCGGAATTCAGAAGGCGAATGAGCAAATTGCTGGCGAAATGCTTTGTTGAACGAGGGCTGGCTATCATAGCCTGATGCAAATGCAATCTGCGTTATCGTCAAACGACTATACACTAGCTGGTGTGCCGCGCGTTCCAACAATAATCGCCGCCGGAAGGCGATCGCATTTTCACCGGTATACGCCCGGAACACTCGATGAAAGTGAAACTTTGAATAGCAGGCAATCGATGATAATTTATCGACATCTAAATCATTATCAATATTTTCCTCTATCCACCGAATGACTCTGCTCATTCGTTGCTTGTGCTCTGCTACCGACATCTCAATTCCTTATCAAACTCCCGTCTACTATAGTTGGAAATGACAACCGATACTTTGCCAAAAATGCGATTCGTTTTTATATTTTTCTATACAATCAATGCTCACCTTTATTTTCCATTTGTTTCACGTGTACACATAAAAACTAAGCGATGCAAGCTAAGGGATTAAGCATTAACACATCTTATACAAAGACAGGAACTCTGTATCTTCAAAATGTCCCTTCAAATAAATGGTTGACAAGATTACTCCGTTTCTTTATACCTAATTAGTCGGGTTTTTATACTGGATACCCCATGTTTTTTTATGTCCTCATTGGATTAGGGTCTGTTGACGTTTCATTTTCACCCCTGTTGCGCTTGAAAAAACACCAATCCAGGCACGAGGAGAGAGGTTTGGTTATTCCAAATGAACG
>CAZWUO010000111.1:0-11939 GCA_964636675.1 uncultured Ectothiorhodospiraceae bacterium | reverse complement strand
TTATCGTGGTGGTAGTGGTCGCCGTCGGGGTTGCTAATACCATCTTGATGGGTGTACTGGAACGCACCCGTGAATTTGGTGTAATGTTGGCATTGGGCACCAGCCAAGGGCAGATTATTCAAGTGGTGTTATTGGAGTCTCTATTACTCGGTGTGATGGGTTTGTTACTGGGCGTGTTTTTGGGGCTGGGGATCACCGTCTCCTATGGTGTAACAGGCATTGATTTGACCCAATACACTTTAGCGATGGAGACTATGCCGGGTCTCTCGGGTAAGGTTTATCCACTGATTCGCTGGGATCATGTTTTACTGGTTTTTTTGGTGACGCTTTTGATTAGCATCTTGCCTGCGCTCTATCCCGCTTGGCAGGTATCGCGTTTGCAGCCGGTCGAGGCGATTCGTGGTGCAGTGAAAACGAAAATGCATAACACTGCTCAATCAGCATTAAATAGTACAGCTTTGAATCGATTTCTGTTTTGGCGGATTGCTTTTAGGAGTATCTGGCGTAACCCGCGGCGTTCTGCGTTGACCTCGGGTGCAACGGCCTTTGGTTTGGGCGCGTTTCTGTTTTTGTATGCATTTACCGATGGCTTTTTTGAACAGATGATTAACAACTCCATCGATTTTTCCACTTCCCATGTGCAAATTGAGCCACAGGGTTACCGCGACGAACTATCACCCGCGCTTTTTATAGCGCAACCGCAAGAGATGTTAGCCCAAGCACTGCAACATCCCGCCGTGATCGCGGCCGCACCGCGTATTCAGGTGGAAGCGATGATTAGCAGTCCCAAGCAAACCGAACCGCTGTTATTGACCGGAGTAGATGCGAGCCTAGAGCCGCAGGTGACGCGGCTGAATAGTGTAATGGTCGAAGGGCGCTACCTGCAGGCAGGCAATGCGATGGAGATAGTGTTGGGGCGCAAATTGGCCGACCAACTTGATGTACGCCTCGGCGAAAAAATCGTAGTGACGGCTCAGTTGGCCGATGGCAGTTTAGGGCCTGCGGCTTATCGCCTGGTGGGTATTTATCAAACCGATAATGAGATATTTGATCGTACGTTGGGATTTATCGGTTTACAGCAGGCGCAAGCCTTACTCGCCATGCCTGATAGAGTTTCCACGATTACGCTGCGTTTGCGTCAGCGTGAACTCTCGCAACAGGTCGCCAATGAATTAAATCAAGGCTTAACCGGTACCAGCTATCAAGCGCAATCCTGGCAACAGATTATGCCAGTGCTGGTGCAGATGGTAGATGTCAGCCGGTTGATGTTTTATGTGGTGATTGTGATCGTATTTTTTGTAGTTGCTATTGGCGTGGCCAATACCTTGTTTATGTCGGTACTGGAGCGAACCCGCGAATTTGGAGTCATGCTGGCGGTGGGCACCGAGCCGCGTTTTATCGTGCGCATGGTCGTATATGAAGCGGTCATTCTAGGCGTGATGGGTATTCTCTTAGGGATTGTTTTGGGGATTTTACTGGTGGCTTATTATCGCGATGGTATGGATTTGTCGAGCTTCGCGGGTGCTACAGGCAGCATTCCAGGATTGACCGATGTGATCTATCCGGTACTGATGTTTAGCCATCTTTGGTTGCCGACGCTATTGTTGTTTGTGACGGGAATGGCGGCAGCATTTTTTCCCGCGGTGCGGGCGGCGCGCTTGGAGCCGGTGATTGCGATTCGGCATGGTTAGTTTTATCACGGGCGTAACGGCTAAAGGCTCGACTTGCAAAATGAGGATGGAGGCCGAGATTTTAGTCAGCGGGGTTATGAGGCTTGGTTTTTTGTTTTTAGGAATGGCATTGACCGTCGTGCCCGCTATAGCAGACATTGAACTAAGTGGTTATTACAAAAATCTCTTCGTCAATTCAACAACGCTGTCATTGTTTGGCCCCAGCGAATCTTATCTGCTCGATAACAACCGGCTGCGATTGAAACTAGCGGGCGATTTAAGCGAGCGCATTGCATTGGATGTGCAATACGACAATGAAGTTTTCCTGGGTAACTATCTCGATACCACCGAGTTCTCATCGTTGCTGAAGAATCGCCCGTCGGACAGTTACTTCGGTCTTGATCGCCGCTATGTTGATAATAAAAATGTGTATGGCACACACCACCTCTATCGCGCCTATGTTGACCTTGTTTTGCCTAAAGTCGATCTGCGTTTGGGTCGTCAGCGCATTGCTTGGGGTACCGCGATGTTGTGGAATCCCGTGGATATGCTGAATCCCTTTAATCCTATTCAAGTGGAGCGTCAGGAACGTCAGGGCATTGATGCTGCGTTGCTGGACTGGGACTACAATGCGTTATCACGAGTCAGTCTGGTTTACGCAAAACAACAAAGCGGGGCAAGCAGGGCGCTACGTTGGCAGGGTAATCAAACGGGCTTTGATCTCTCATTGATGGCAGGACGTTTCCGTGATACCAGTGTGCTGGGTTTCGATTTTGCTGGGCAGATCGCAGCGCTTGGCGTGCGCGGTGAAATAACCCAAACGAACTCAACAAGTGACGGTGATTTTACCCGAGCCGTCATCGGTGCCGACTACACTTTTGTCAACAGCCTCTCCCTCAATATTGAAATCTACTACAATGGCCAGGGTGCTTCTGACTCGGCGGAATATGAATTCAACCGCTTGCTGTCGGGAGAAATGCAAAGCTTGGCACGGCGCTACCTAGGGGGATATCTGGGGTATGAAATGACGCCGTTATTGCAATGGAGTCATTACCTGATTATCAATCTGGATGACGCTAGTATTTTCTTCGCTCCGAGTTTGCGCTACTCGCTAACGGAAAATATAGAAGGTAGCGCTGGTATACAGATTTTTAATGGTGCCTCAGGCAGTGAGTATGGTATGTTGAAGAATCTATATATTGCTCAGTTACAGTGGTTTTTTTGAAGCACACGGGCGTGAGCTTGAACCTCCGAAAACAGAGGGGTTTTGGGGGCTGAGGCTTTAGTCGGCCTGGCGACGTAAAAAGTTAGCAATACTTAAGCATCAATGAATGATTTGAAACATAAATGAAATTACGCCAATCACGACAAAGTTTGGGATTTTTCGGTGGAATATTATTATTTCTCCTGATTTTATTTCTACCCACATCAGAATCACTCAGTCCCGCTGCTTTGCGTGTTGCTGCGGTTGCCACTTTAATGGCAGTTTGGTGGGTGACCGAACCCATTCCTATCCCCATTACTGCATTGTTACCCATTGCGTTATTTCCGAGCTTTGATGTGATGAGTGTTCATCAAGTTACCAGTGCTTATGCAAATCACATCATCTTTCTTTTTCTCGGTGGTTTTATTATCGCGCTTTGCTTTGAACGTTGGAACCTACATAAACGTATTGCCCTACATGTTATTTCTCTTGTTGGTAACAGTCAAAAACGAATATTGTTAGGGTTTATGTTAGCGACCGCACTGTTATCTATGTGGGTGTCAAACACGGCGACGACATTGATGATGATCCCCGTTGTCATCGCCGTCGTAAAAAAAATCGATGGATCGGGTGAGTCTATTTTTGGCATGACATTGATGTTAGGTGTCGCTTATGCGGCATCAATCGGTGGCGTTGCCACCTTAATCGGGACACCACCTAACGCGATACTCGCTGGTGTGCTTGAGCAGCAACTCAATATCGATATTAGTTTTTATGACTGGATGATTTTTGCCTTTCCGCTTTCTTGTTTTTTCCTAGCAATCACCTGGTTTTACCTATGTTATCTGCAAAAAAATGAACATATTATCATTAAGTCGCTGGACAAGTCCGTGATCAGTGATGAGCTTGCCAAGCTAGGTAAAATAACCACTGAAGAGAAAAAAATACTTGGGGTCTTTATTTTTGTGGCGCTCGCCTGGATCGCTCGAGGTTTAATCGATATCGAGTTTTTCAAACAGATAAAAGATTCGACGATTGCCATTTTCGGCGCAATCTTGCTGTTTATTATCCCTGTTAAAAATCGATCAACGCGATTAATGGATTGGGATACTGCAAAAAAATTACCGTGGGATATTTTGCTGCTATTTGGCGGTGGTTTTGCACTCGCCTCTGGTTTTAGTGAAACCGGTTTGACGACTTGGATTGGCAGTCAGCTAAGTTTTCTGGCAGGTGTGAATATCCTGATTATTATATTGGCGGTGTCACTTTTGGTTATTTTTTTAACTGAGGTGACATCCAATACGGCAACCGCAAGCTTGTTAATTCCAATTATGGTTGGCTTGTCTGAAGTCTTGCAGTTACCACCGATGTATTTAATGGCCACCGTTGCCATCTCTGCATCATGCGCCTTTATGTTACCCGTCGCGACACCACCCAATGCCATTGTTTACAGCAGTCGGCTGGTTACGATACAGCAGATGGCGAGAACAGGCTTTTTATTAAATATAATTGGTAGTTTATTAATTACCTTGTTTATTATTAAGTTTTTACCGCTGGTATTTTCTTCCTACTTGTGAGTCTTGCCAAAACATTACGGTATGGTAATTTTTTTTTATGTTTTAAGCGAGTATCTTTCCCCTAAAGATTATTCGAGAATGGAACTAGCACTATTTTTCAGTCTCAGTTCATACCCCGACAAACCAATAAACTCAAGGACGTTTTAATGTTAGATAAAACACCAAAAGAGAAAAAGTTGGCGCAAATCCTTGTCTGGGATCTTCCAACCAGAATATTTCACTGGTTGTTCGTTTTAAGTTTTATCAGTGCATGGATTGTCTCCGAAAATGACCGGTTTTTATATGAGCATGTTTATGCAGGTTATATATTTTTTGGGCTTCTTATTTTTCGCTTTCTCTGGGGATGGGTAGGGAGTTATTACGCATTGTTTCGTACCTTTGCTTATGATTGGCCATCGGTGATGGCTTATCTTAAAGGTTTATTGAATGGTGAAGCGGAAAGACATATTGGACATAATCCGGCAGGTGGCTGGGCTATCTTTGGCATGCTGATATTAGCACTATTAGTTTCTATAACTGGCTTGATGACGTTTGGTGGCGAAGAAGGTCATGGCCCGCTTGCAGCTTACATCAGTTATGACCTTGGTCATGCAATGAAAGAAGCACATGAAGTATTCGCGATATTGATGTTAACGCTTGTTTCAATCCATGTACTTGGGGTCGTTGTTGAAAGTTTTTACCATCGAGAAAACTTGGTAAGATCGATGATAACCGGGACTAAAGCCAGCCGTGATGAAGCTATAAAGGTTGGGGTTTTTGCGCTTATAGGCCTATTGATCTTGTTTTCTGTTCTTGGATCAGCCATTTTATATTTTCGTGGTTATGTGACGCAAACCGATGCACAACCTTTTATTCCGTTTACTAGCCCAGCCTTACCGAGCAATTTGGTTTGGCAAGAAGAATGTGGTGAATGTCATCTGGCATTTCATCCGACACTATTACCGGAACGTTCTTGGCGGCTAATGATGCAACAACAGGAAAATCATTTTGGTGAAGACCTCGGTTATGACAAAGAAACTATTGACGAGATCTTAAGTTTTTTAGTGACCAATGCTGCAGAAACTGGGCTAACAGAGGCGGCGCATGAAATAAATACATCAATTCCACTTACCGTGTCTCCACTCCGTTTGACGGAGACAATGTTTTGGAAAAAGAAACACGATGAAATTAGCAAAAAATACTGGGATTCAGAGACTATAAAATCAAAAGCTAATTGTGCCGCTTGTCATTTGGACGCAAAAACGGGTTGGTTTGAAGACTCCAATATGCGTTTGCCAAAAATAGAAAAAAATAAATAAGAGGAGTTATTGATGAAAAAACAACTTTTTGTTGTATTATTTTTTGCCACAATTAGTTCAGCTCAGGCAAGCACTATTGACGCAGTACTGGAAACATACAAGGCATTAGGTACGCATGACTTTAGTGCAGTAGATGGTGAAGCGATGTGGAAAAAAGATTACCCCGACCCAAAAAAACCAGGAAAAGTAAGAAACTGCTCTACTTGTCATGGCGAAGACTTAGCCAAAAAAGGTAAACACGCTAAAACTGGAAAAATTATCGATCCACTCGCCCCGTCAGTAAACAACGATTGCTTTAATGATCAAAAATTCATTGCAAAATGGTTTAAAAGAAATTGTAAATGGGTTATCGGGCGTGAATGCACACCACAAGAAAAGGGTGATTTCTTGATGTATTTGAGGAACAAATAAAAAACCTACCGGAAGGGGAAGTTGAATGAAAAAAAGTATTTTTTTAATATTGTTATTAATCCCTTTTAGTTTCAGTCTTCACGCCGATGAAATAATGAGCACTGTTCTGGAGCAAAAAAAACAAGTTTTTAACGAGCCCTGGTTTACCGTGAATAAATCTCATCAATATCTTGGTTTGGGCGCGTTGGTTCTTGGCTCATTAACCGCAATACTGCCCAAGCCCGAAGACGAAGAAGACGGTGGCAATAGTGGGGGGACAAACTACAGTGATAGCTTGCATTATAAATTGGCTATGGGAGCTACTTATCTCGGTGGTGCAGCATTAGGTACCGGGTTTGTTTTTCACTATAAAGATCTATCGTTTAAAAATTTTTTCCGCAATCCAGATAATCTTCATGCCATGCTAGCTACGATTGGAACATTGGGTTTTTTGCTTGCGGTTAATGGTGCCCCCGCCGATTCACATGCAACAGCGGGAGTTGTGGGACTAACAAGTATGGCTGCCGCCATAAAAATTACATGGTAAAATAATATGAAGAAAATAAAGTATTTATTGGTTACGAGTTTTATTACAGTTTCATTTTTACTGACATTCTCAGTGTTTGCCGATGATTCATTTTATTCTTGGATAGTCGATTTTTCACGGACTAAAGGTGTCGAGCCCACTACAAACCAGGATTATAATGAGGAATGTGGAGCTTGCCATTTTCCCTATCAACCGGGCTTATTGCCCGAGCAATCATGGAAAAAACTTTTTGACCCAAAACAATTGCTTAATCATTTTGAAGACAATGCAGAGCTTGATGAAGACATACGATTGAAATTATTGAATTTCACGGTAAATCATTCTGCGGACAAATCCAGGTATAAGCGTTCCAGAAAAATAATTTCATCATTGGATGCAGGGCAGTATCCCTTGAGAATAACAGAAATACCGTATATCAAGTATAAACATGAAGATATTCCAGCAAGGCTTATCCAAGGTAATGCGCAAGTGAACTCTCTGAGTTATTGTGACAAGTGTCATCAGAAAGCAGATCAGGGAATATACGATGATGATACTGTTTTTATTCCGAAGAAAAACAAATAAGCTAGGGAGAATATTCGGAGTACGCAATGACTCCGTTATTGCGGTGGTTTTTTGAAGCAAAACGGCGCAAAGAGCTGATTCACTATTGCGCTTTTTTATCAATTCCACCATGCGTAACAGACCGGCTAAAGCCTTGGCCTCCAAAATGGAACTTAGGGATAATCAGCTAAAGCTTCGATTTCCAGATATCGGAGACCAAGGCTTTAGCCGGTTGTTAAATAAGCCTACGAAATGTAAATAATTTTTTGCATGTCGATATTTTATGCTTATTCCTATCGTTCTTTCGATTTGTAAATGATATGCACTGGGTGAGGATTTGCCTCCATCTCTTTTCCTCGATGGCTGTTTAATCTTACCATATCTAAACTTTCACATTTTGGACATTTAACGCTATTAAAACGAATTACATGGTATACCGTCCAAACTAATGGCACGATTAGTAAAAAGAGAAACTGGGACGCGCCAGCAAGGAAAAGGAAAACGAGCCACACAATCGCATCGACGAAAAAGCTAGAACGTGCTTGTGGAATAGGTTTTCCGATATACCCGCATTCAGTGCAAATTTTGTTCTTCATGGTCATTCCTCCTTTTCTCTTGAGTCCTAAATAATTAGTGTTGCATAGATAAATATAGTTCAAAAGTTCAATATAATCCAAGCAGATTAAAATTTTTAATTGCAATTGAGAGACGATAAAATGGCAGCGTTGGAGCTTGAAAACCGCTTCTCCGTTTACCATTACGCCCCTTGCGACTCAAGCGCCTGGAAACCTCCTATCAACGTTATGGTCTGCTGTTCGTAATTCTATTTTTGCATGAATATTTCATTCGCCACTCGAAAACCCACTTTTTACAATAAATGATTGATGAGGATAATTGCTGGAAATTTAACGGAAGATTGGGTACAGTTTGGGATTGAAAACCTTGTATGGTTGAGATACAAGAAGTTGAAAATATATTACTTTAAGAGTTTTTCTTTTAATTTTTGAAACATTCAAGCTAACTGGCTAAAGCCTCGACCTCCAAAGCAGGACTGAGGCCTAACTGGCTAAAGCCTTGATATCCAGATATTGGAGGTCGAGGCTTTAGCCGGTAGTTTAATTGATGGAGAGTGAAAAAACGAAAATGCATAAAAGTTCTAGATAATGCGATTGCACAAAATATTAAAGAAGACGCGCGCAAAAATCATTTTGCTGGTTACCTTGTTATCGTTGGTTCTTATTTATACCGCATCGGGGCCGCCTCACGTCGTCGAGCTGGAACCGATACCCGTTTTATTCAGTGACACGATTGCCTTCGAGCAACAAGTAAAACCTATTTTAGAACGCCGTTGCGTGGTGTGTCACGGTTGTTATGATGCGCCCTGTCAGTTGCAGCTTTCATCCATTGAGGGCTTGCGACGTGGTGCGAGTGCTGAGCGCATCTACGAACCTAAACGTATCACCACCATGCAGCCAACTCGCTTGTTTGTTGACGCGGATACAACGGAACAGTGGCGTGTGCGTGGATTCTCCGCGATGCTCAATGAGGCGCAACAGACTCCAGAAAATAATTTAAAAAATTCGGTGTTATATCATCTTTTGCATCTAAAGCAGCAGCATCCGCAACCTCGCCAAGTACTATTGCCCGAGAGTTTTACCCTAGGGCTTAATCGCCAAGAAAGTTGCCCAACACTGCAATCTATCGATGAATTTGCGCAGAAAAACCCGTTGTGGGGCATGCCTTATGCGATGCCAAACCTGGAAGTTAGTGAATACCAAACATTGGTTTCTTGGTTAGCCCAAGGGGCATCGGCACTACCACCATCCCAGCCTTCCGCGACGATGTTGCCACAGATAGAGCAGTGGGAGCATTTTTTAAACCAATCATCTGAATGTAAGTGTGCTTCCAATTCTTGAAACATCGTTTCTATGCACCACCGTTATTGAGCTTATTGTAGAACGAGGTGATAGATACTCCCACTTGCTCACCTTCTTCTTTATACGCGGCATTAACCGAAGGAAAGGTTTTGAAGATAACAAGGTTCAATAATTCAAAAAGGGTGGAGAATAGTAATGTCCTGGTATATTGCTCAGTAGCTGTGCGCTCAAAGATTGAATTAAGTTTGTCGGGAGACAGCGTTCGTTCCAAAAGAACTTGGACCATCACGGGAACGGGGCTTTTATCCATAAACCGCTGAAAGATTTTGCTAAACATAACTGCCTCATTGCGCTTAGAACTCGGAAGGCAATTATTCAATAAAGAAGAATGAATGAACAGTAAAAGAGAATATTTTACTGTTATATGAAATAAATCATCAATTGAGGGTTGTTAGTCATAGTTCGAACCATGTAATTTTTTTACATCATCTGGGTGATTATTTATTCACCTTGAAAGGGCTGGTCATCAAACTCTTCAGCAAGCTAGGCATCCTGCCATATGTCAGCAGTTTCACCTTCGCTGAATTGGAGGCATCATTCAACAAACACCAGATGCAAATCATAGAAACAAAAGAATTACAAGCGGAAAAATCAACGCGCTTTGTCGTGGCGACGAAGAATAGAAATTGAATGGGTGTTGCTGCGAGCATCAGGGCTTAAATCAAGAACTCCTATGCTCCTCGCCGTAGATATTGTGCATGCCATGCCAAATGTTCGCCAATAAAGGAGGAGATGAAATGATAGCTATGATCATACCCTTCGCGCATGTTAAATATGACCGCGTGATTTTTTTCTTTGCAAGCATCAAGTAGGCTCGTTGGGTTTAATTGCTCGGCAAGAAACTCATCATTGTCTCCCTGATCAATTTTAATGGGCAGGGTCTCCACACCTGATAGAATAAGCCGGGTGGCATCGTATTTTTCCCACAGATGTTGATTCTCAGCACCCAAATACAAGGCGAAACAGTTTTTCCCCCATGGCGATTTTATGGGGTGACAAATGGGAGAAAAAGCAGAAACCGACTGGTACATACCAGGGTTGTTAAGTGCGCCTATTAGCGCGCCGTGACCGCCCATGGAATGGCCCATAATGGATTTCAAATTTTCGATGCATGGAAACTGAGATTCAATGAATGCGGGAAGTTCTTGCGTCACATAATCATACATCTGATAGTGTTTTACCCACGGTTGTTGGCTGGCATTGATATAGAATCCAGCCCCTTTGCCAAGATCATAACGTTCGGCGACATCGGGTACGTTTTTTCCACGTGGGCTCGTATCAGGCATGACCAAGATAATCCCGAGTTCCGCCGCATAGCGTTGCATACCCGCCTTAGTCCGCACATTGTCATCGGTACACGTTAAGCCCGATAGCCAATATATGACGGGTAGTTTTCGAGACTGTGCCTGAGGTGGCAGGTAGATGGAAAAAGTCATGGTGCAATGACAGCAGCCGGATTCATGTTCATAACGGCTTAACCAGCCGTCAAATTCTTTAATTTTTTCAATGAGCTTCATGCGAAATGGTCTTAAAAAATAATGACTGAACGAATGCTTGCGCCGCTGTGCATTAAATCGAATGCTTGGTTGATGTCTTCCAATGGCATCGTGTGTGTTACCATTTTATCGATTTCAATTTTTCCATTCATGTATTGCTCAACATAAGTGGGCAGTTCGGAGCGACCTTTTACGCCGCCAAATGCGCTACCTTTCCAGGTGCGACCGGTGACTAATTGAAAAGGTCGGGTAGAAATTTCCTGTCCTGACCCTGCGACCCCGATGATGGTAGAAACGCCCCAGCCCATGTGACAGCATTCCAGTGCTTCACGCATAACGTCTACGTTACCAATGCATTCGAATGAATAATCAACCCCACCCTGAGTAAGCTCCACAATGGCTTCGCTAACCGTGCCGCTTAATTTACTCGGGTTTAGTGTTTCAGTAGCGCCTAAAGCCAGGGCGATGTCGAATTTGGATTCATTGATATCAATCGCAATGATGCGCTCAGCCTGGGCCATGACAGCACCTTGAATAACCGATAAACCAATGCCGCCGAGTCCGAATACCGCAACGGTTGAACCCGCTGTCACTTTTGCGGTGTTTAACACCGCACCAATGCCTGTGGTAATACCGCAACCGAGTAGACACACTTTATCTAATGGCGCGGCTTTATTGATTTTTGCCAGTGCGATTTCAGGTACCACCGTATATTCGGAAAACGTCGAGCACCCCATGTAGTGATAAATGGGTTTGCCATTAATGGAAAATCGTCGAGTGTTATCGGGCATGAAGCCAGTCCATACGGTAGCAGCAATCGATTGGCAAAGATTGGTTTTTGTGGAATGACAGTAAGTACACTCGCCACATTCAGGAATGTAAAGTGGGATCACATGATCGCCGGGTTTGAGGTTTTTTACCCCGGTGCCACACTCTACGACCTCACAGCCACCTTCATGCCCAAGAATAGCAGGAAATGCAGCTTCAGGGTCGTTACCGGACAAGGTAAACGCATCGGTATGACACACGCCAGATGCGATGACTTTGAGTAATACTTCACCTTGTTTTGGTGCCTCAATGTCTACCATTTCGATAGACAGCGGTTGTTTAGCCTCCCAGGCCACAGCTGCTTTTGCTTGCATTTTTATTCCTTAATTCCTGTTTAACGTGGATAGTGCAGAGGAGTATAAAAAAATGAGCATACAATAAACTTGGTATTTATGATATACCCGTGGCGTTATAGATTTAGGTTTTTAGTGTACGTCATATTCCTTTCA
>CAZWUO010000110.1:0-11950 GCA_964636675.1 uncultured Ectothiorhodospiraceae bacterium | reverse complement strand
GAAAGTTGCAGTGGACCGAAATGCAGTATGAGAGTGAAACCTCTTTGAAAAAAAATTGCATAAGCGAGCTACTGGTTTCGCAGCTTAGTTGACCAGCCACTCAGGCAGTTGGGGGGCTTTGATTTCGGTTTCAGGTTCCGAATTTTGATGTCGCTCAATGCCATTGTGGGGGCATCGCGTATTTCATTAATTCCAAGTACCCCCAAATGTACCCCATAAACTGGGAGTACGCTGACGGATCAAGAAAAACGGCGCTGAACAAACATTTCCATTTATAGCCCTATATACAAGGCTTAAACGGATGTCACTGGACGTTATAAAATGCTGAAATGGTGCCCCCACACGGACTCGAACCGCGGACCTATTGATTACAAATCTTACGGTCAGTTTTTCGATCGAGTTCATCACCATTGTAATCTTCACTGTATATTACTGTTTTTGTGAAGAAACTACCGAACGTACCTCGATATTTTTCTCAAGAAGCTCTTCCAATTCTCTTTTTTTGCTTACCTTATGCTTACCCACAAAGTACTTAAAGCGCGAGTGACTATATTCACATGCCTAAGGCTAATCTCAGCAAATCATTTGCAGATAAGCTCTCTGCTTCCGAAGCAGACCTAATTTATTGGGACGTATCGCTCCCCGGATTTGGTGTGCGGATCAAACCGACTGGCGCAAAAAAGTTATCTGGTTCAATACCGCTACCGCGCCTCGGGGCGTTCGCGGCGAAAAACAATCGGACGCCATGGACCACTTCTCAGCCTTCATGAGGCACGTGGAATTGCACGAGGATACCTATCCAACGTCCTGCGTGGGGGAGACCCGGTTGCGCAAGCTAGAGGCGAGCGAACCGCGCCCACGGTTAATACTCTGGCTGAACACTATATAGACAAACACGCCATCCCGAAAAAGCGACCGGGCAGCATAAAGAATGATCGGGGCATGTTGGCCCGATTTATTTTACCGAGTTTGGCTAATCGCAAAGTATCCGAAATTAAGCATCAAGATGTTCAAGTCCTGCACAATGCGATGCGCGAAACACCGTATCAGGCAAACAGAACCCTGTCGCTACTTTCCAAGATGTTTGAACTCTCTGTTCGTTGGGGCTGGCGGACGGATAACCCTGCAAGAGGAGTGGAAAAGTTCCATGAGGAAAAACGCCATCGCTGGTTGTCGGGTGCGGAGCTTTCCCGGCTAATAGATGCATTAGATCGACACCCGAACCAACTGGCAGCGAATGCAATTCGGTTGCAGTTACTGACCGGTGCCCGGATTGGTGAGATCTTGACGGCGAAATGGGTGGACTTTGATTTAGATCGAGGTGTCTGGATCAAGCCCTCTCACCACACCAAGCAGAAACGAACAGAGCATTTGCCGCTGTCGAGATCCGCTCAGGATTTATTACTGCAACTGCGTGAGACATCAATCGAGAGGTCAGAGCACCTTTTCCCAGGGCGCAACCCTTCGAGGCCACTGACCGATCTCAAGCGTTTCTGGAAATCTATATTGTCGACGGCTGAGATTGAGGATTACCGTATGCACGACAACCGCCACACCCACGCTTCGCATCTGGTTTCAAGCGGCATGAGCCTTGCCATCGTTGGTCGTTTGCTTGGACATACCAATCCGCTCACAACACAACGCTACGCTCACCTGGCCGACGATCCTTTGAGGAAAGCGGCTGAAATCATGGCGAAATTGATGAAGTGATCATTCATTAAATTAAGATAAGCTTCTTTAGCAAACGTTTCGCCCGGGTTTGACTAGCCGAATATTGCACTCGACTGCGAATAGACAACTAAAACGCACTTAGCCAGATTGGGAAATGTCAATTTGTATACTCAACAATTGCGGAATTCCTAGGAAACCTTATTTAAACTTGCGAATTTTCTTGGAGATGTTCAATCAATATTTGACATAGATTCATGGGATCGAACGGCTTGGTAATAACTGCAACCGCGCCTTTTTTGATCAAGCCCTCTGCAAAATTTCGTTCCGCCTTTGCAGACATAAATATTGCAGGCACTTCTTTCAGAGCAGAGTTTTCTTTCAATTTCATCCAGGTTTCTTCGCCTGTCATTCCAGGCATCATCATATCCAGCAGAAAGAGATCGGGCTTGAAACTCTTAACTTTTTCCAGCGCTTCTTCCCCGGAACTACACTGTTCAACTACAAAATCCGGGTTCAGTGACAATGCCAAACTAGCAATGAGGCGAATATCGTCATCGTCGTCGACGTGTAGTATTCTTATTTTGTCGTCCATTTTTGCCTCACTCGATTTGTTAAAACGTTCATACCCGCGACTTGTTTCTAATTTATACAGTTGCTGCTCTAAAACTGTATCCGACTATTAGGCTGCAACCTCTGAATTCGAAAGCATTTTGTCACCCGATTCAAGCTCTGGCTTTGGTATGTCAAAATAGAAGGTAGTTCCTTCACCAACTACACTTATTAGACCAATTCGACCAGAATGCCTCTCCACAATTTTCTTTGAAATTGCAAGACCCAACCCAGTTCCCGCCCGATGCTTCCCGTCGGCTGGTTCTAGTTGGGAAAAACTGTTGAATACTTTATTTTGGCTTTCAGGTGGGATACCCGGGCCCTTGTCTGTTACTGAAATTCGCCAAAAATTCGCCTTTTCGACTAGATCGACGCAAATATCCCCACCCTTTGGTGAAAATTTTGCGGCGTTGGACATTAGATTTGACATAACTTGCATCAAATGACTCGAACTCCCCAGTACGACTGCAATAGACGGTACTTTCTTAACTGAAAAACTTACGCCATGTTCGTCCCCGTAACCCTTATTCATTTCGACGGCGCTGTTAACAAGCTTTACCAAGCTGGTGGGTTTGAGCGAAAAATTCATTTTTCCGGCTTCAAATTTTTCGAGATCCAAAATGCTATTAAGAACTTCGAGCATTCTATCAGAGTTTCGCTCGGCAATATCGACCACCGAGCCAATTTTATTCTCGAGATCACCAACGGCACCCGACTTCAACAACTTCAAAGATCCGATAATTGAAGTTAAAGGAGTGCGAAGTTCATGACTAACGTAAGAAACGCTCTTAAGTTTTTCAGATTCAACTTTCTTCCGCTCAGAAATGTCTCTGCTAACCGAAACGAACACTGGTGTCTCATCCGGAAGAGTGTGCAGTCGTGTGACAATCTCAACGAATTCCGAACCCTGCCAAACTTGCGCTGTAGAAGTTTGTTTTTCGCCATCAAGTATCGGTTGAATGTGAGCAGCAAACAGCGCCTTATCAAATTTACTGTCAGTTTCATGTACGTACTTGCCCGTTGCTTCCCCATCGGACCAGCCAGATTTTTCCAATGCGATATCGTTCATGAACAGGATTTTTTGAGTGTCCACAGTGTAAATATAAACCGCATCTTGAAACTTTTTCAAAAGAGCCGTCAGGTATTTTTCGGCATCTGACCTTCGTAATTCGGTAACATCGGTTCGCATGGAGACATTTTTAATGTGATTTCCATCTTCGTCGAAATACGGCACTATAGTGCTCAGCGTTGTTACAACTTTCCCCGACTTCGTGCGCAATCTTTGTTCACCCGAATAGGTCTGCCCGCCGGACAAAACCTCCAAAACTTTCAAATAGTTTTTGTCATGACGATCATCTTCGTAAAGAATGTCTATCGTTTTCCCCAGAATTTCTTCACGGTCGTATTCAAAAAGTTGCTCGAAACTTTTACTAATGTCCAGGATTTTGCCGTCCGGGTTGGTTTCGCACGCTACTGTATGGTCGTGTATTGCCCGAGAATTGACTTCAATGTCTTTCATTTGTTCGCGCAGCAGTTTTTCCTGCAATACAATAATTTGGTCGCGACGATGAAGCGCAAGAGAAAGTGCGGCCATCAACATAATCAGAGACGCAATTGTAGCGTTATACATCTTTTCGCTTATCAGATTGTACGCAGCACCATCAAGAAAAGCTGTAACAGCAGGTCTAAATGCGGGCGAAACCGTTAGTATAAGAGTCATACCAATCAGCAAAAGCGAGACCGTAGCTATTCGATGAGATTCGACTATATATTTCATCCGAGTTCCCTAAAAATGAAGTGACGAAGCGGCAACTGGTACTAAACAAAACTTAACATTGTGTGCGTTAGGGGAATGTTTGGCGTGGCAAGGTGGTTATTGTCTGGCACGATAATGAAATATTTTAGGCAAGTTTTTCCAAGAACATATTCCAAATTCGATAGATGGAGCGACGAATAATGAACCCTTTGTTCTTGTGGAAAATTATCTAAGAATTTTTTATCTGGGCGTGCTTGTAGTAGAGGAAAATTTTGCGGGTTTTCAGTTCGGCGAATGAGAGCTTGACGCAAAAATCACAAGAATATTACTTTCCATTAAAAAATACCAAACTCTATGAAATCAACGTCTAAGCTAAGGGGACCAAGTATAATGCCGCATTTTTGTCACACATTGTTTCGATTTTTTGTATAGTGAACAATAACGATGTATATTGTCACTGGTACCATGGTTTAGATTTTGACTAAACTGTCAGTTGTATTGGTGACTTCGGTTTAAACTGGAAAGGGTCGATTTTCACCTCACAGGAAGTGAGGCGAGATAGGGGATTACTATGAATATTCTGGCGGTTGACGATGACAATCTGATGCTTGAATTATTGGTCGCGGCCCTCGCAGAAACCGGGCATCACAACGTAATGCCTGTGAACTCTCCCATTAGCGCACTGGACTTAATAGATGCGCTAAGCGACGAAAATGATAACTTGGATCGGGCGAGCTTTGACTGCATTTTGCTGGATATACAGATGCCGGAAATGGATGGCATTGAGCTTTGCCGCAGGATTCGCTCAAAACCCGCGTATAGGAACACTCCTATTCTAATGATAACTTCGATGACAGATCGTAGTTTTATCGATCGCGCATTTGAAGCCGGCGCAACTGATTATGTCACCAAACCATTTGACCAGTTTGAACTTGCGGCTCGTATCCGTATGGCGAAAACCTTGGTAACAGAACAGCGAAAAGCATTTCAATCGTTTTTCGTTGCTTCAGCAATGTACACTGGGTTGTCTGATAAAAAACAAGCTATTTTCGAGTCCCCCCTTTCTATTGAAGGTGTTCCAAAAGTCGTTGACTATTTGGTGTTGGAAAATTACCTGCTGCAATTGTCGAAGAAGAGTGTTCATCGAACAGTTGCTATTGCATTCAGTATTAAAGAGGCCAAAGACGCTTTCGAGCTGCTTAATGAAGAAGAATATTATGGATTGCTCATGGATGTCGCAAAGGTATTAGCGTCCAGTCTGGGCGAAACCAAATTTTTAATTTCCTATTTTGGAAGCGGATTTTTTGTTTGCGTGACCGACAAGTCAAATTACGGAAGTATTCGGTCGTTAGAGGTTTCCAAACATGTAATGAAAAAATCATACAAGAAATTGCGCCCAACGGTAATTGTTGGGGATCCGATTGATAGCCCAATTACGCAATCTGATGACGTTCATTCTCTCGTTTTGGATGCGATCAGCTCCGTCGCACAAAAATCTATGCATGAAGACAAATTTCCGATGGCAATAAAGCAGCTTCAACCTAAAGCGGCTAAATACAATATTAGTCTGCGGGATTGAATTTGGCGAATGAGCCCGAAACGAGCAGGTTGTCGTCGACGTTGGCGACTATCGGTATTCGTTTTTTGCAGCGATTAGAAGGGCAAGTATTAGAAATAGAAGCTCATACGAAAAACATCTCGGACTTACAAAATTCAAATATCGCTTTGAAAAAAATAGGCGAGATAACACACAAAATATCGGGAATTGCAAAACCCGTTGGCTATCCCGATTTAGGAAAACGGGCTGCAAAACTGGATTTCAGTATCCATTTATATTTAATTGGAAACCCGAACGCATGCGAAATTGAAGAGCTAATTTCAGAATCCGAAAACTTTGTTCGGTGTTGTCTTGATATATTAAAGACTTAGAGAAAATGGATATTGAACCGATCAGATCATTTGTGTTGTGAAAATAGGACTACTGATTGGGTTGCACCCCTGAGTTGATATTAATCATTTACAAACGCCCTAGGGCGTCATTACCTCGAAGTTGAAATGACAATTTTTCATTCTACCTTGGTGAAAGCTGAATTGGAAAATTGAACGTAGTAAAGACCGTTGTTTTTATCAGTTGTCCATTTTTTACCAAAATATGTTTTTGGAGCAATAATGATTACAACTAAGAATTTTACTGTGCCAGATGTTTTCGGTTCATGCGTTGGCAGTTTAACAGAAATCAGTTCTGACATCGATCACTTAGCTGTATCGATGAAAAACAGATACTGTCGAGTAGGGTGAAAATTGACCCAGGCAGCAAAAAATACCGTTACAGGTTTGGCCCCAAGAAGATCAGTTTCAACAGCTTCCAAATTGAATCACCCTTCGACGGCTCACAGCCTCTTACCTAGGATATTTTTATACACCGCCGTAATCGGTATCGTTACCGGACTACTTGTAGCATTTGTCCAGTTTAACCTTGATGTTCACAGCGGTCAAAAAAAACTCCACGCAGCAGTTCAAAACACGTTGGATTCGATTGTGCTGGACGCAGCTGAAGCGATCTACAACGCCGATGAGAATAAGACCGCACTTATAATATCTGGACTGTCCTCTTTATCTGGCGTCGATGGGGCAGAAATGTTCGGCGAAGACGGTGCTAAGATCGCTGGGAGCGCTCCCGTTGTTGTTGCAGAAAAAAGGGGTTGGTTTGCTGAGTATTTTTATGACGATAATATTCTTAATGAAATCGCGTTATTTGTCCCAAACCGCGTGGAATCCGTGGGTTTTTTACGCGTATTCGTTAACCCTTACCAAGTGACGGATTTACTAATATCAAATGCTCGCTCAGAACTGCTCCTGACACTTACCAGTATCTTATTACTGGCAACGACGCTCAGTTTCGTTTTTTACAGATTGTTCTGCAGTCCACTAGTTGCAGCCGCAAGGGAACTAGTGGAAAATGTCGACAGTGGTGCCGCAGATTTAACGGTCACAATTCCAAAAAGCGTTGAAAAAAGTGAACTCGGAACTCTGTTAAAATCTTACAACTCTTTTGCCTCAGAGCTTGAGAAGAAAAACCGGGAAATCGAGTTTCAAAAAATAGCGTTGGATGAGCATGCAATTGTAAGCATGTCCGACGCCGCCGGAAATATAACCTATATAAACAATAAATTTCTGGAAATCACAGGTTACTCTGAAAAAGAGATGCTGGGACAAAACCATAGACTGCTTAAATCCGACGAACATTCCCCCGAATTTTACGACGAGATGTGGAGCACTATTTCAAACGGAAATGTTTGGGCGGGGGAAATTAAAAATTTTAAGAAATCAGGGGGCTGTTATTGGGTGAAAGCTACAATTATTCCGTTTTTGGACGATCACGGAATCCCCGATCACTATATTTCAATTAGAACCGACATTACAGAAGTGAAAACAAAAGAAGCCCAGATACGCCTCTTTAAAACAACTCTCGACCTGACACAGGACGAAGTTTACATGTTTTGGCCCAAGACGCTAAAATTCTTTTATGTCAACAAAGCTGTCTGCAGGAAACTTGGTTACCCGGAAAAAGAAATTCTCAAGCTTGGTCCTGTAGAAATAAAGCCGGATATTGATGAAGATCGATTTCGCGAATTGATAGCACCTCTTCTGGATCACACCGAAAGTATCATTGAATTTCAAGCCAATCACCAACACAAAGACGGGTCAATTGTTCCGGTCGAAATTAGCTTACAACTGATTGAGCAACCGGGCGAAAACCCACATTTTCTTGCTGTGGTAAGAGATATTGGTGAAAAAAGAGCAAGCGAATTGCAAATTAGTCAGTTCGAAGCAACCCTCGATAATATTGTAGACCCAGTGTATATGTTCTGGCCGGATTCATTAAAGTTTTTCTATGTAAATCAGGCCGCTAAAAATCTGTCGGGACATAGCCTAAAACAATATTTGCGAATGACGCCAAAAAATCTGAACCCAAACTTCAATTTGGAAGCGTTCAGAGCGCGATGCAAACCTCTTGTTTTCGGTACAGTAAATTCCATTACATATGAAACAGAGCACCTAAACAGTGAAGGGGAATTGATTCCGTTCGAAGTTCTTCTTCAGATTATCGAACCCGACGGCGCTAAGCCGCGATTCGTAGCAATTACTCGAAATATCCGTGAACGTAGGGAAATCGAAAAAGCTAAGTCGGATTTTTTGTCAACTGTCAGCCATGAATTGAGAACGCCACTGACCTCGATCAAAGGAGCGGTGGGTTTGGTAGCCGCAGGAATGACGGGAAAGATCCCGAAAAAAGCAGTTGAGATATTAGAGTTAGCAAACAAGAACAGTGACCGGTTGGAGAGAATTATCAACGATATGCTAGACGTCGAATTGGCTAAGGCTGGGAATTTAGATCTGCAGATGGCACCTATGGATCTAGTGGCGCTAGTCAATGAAGCGATCGACATAAACAAGGGTATTGGCGAAGAATATGAAGTGACTTTCCGCGGTCCAATTACTGACTCAGTTGCGATGGTAGTGGGTGACAAAAAACGTCTGTTGCAAGTTATGACAAATCTGATGTCGAACGCAGCAAAATTTTCCAAAATTGGTGCAATCGTCGAGATCGACATTTCCCGAACCTCCGACAGGTTTCTCGTAGCTGTCAGAGATTTTGGAGTAGGAATTCCAGATGCAAAAAAGGACAGGATATTTGAAGAATTTGGTCAAGTTGACTCATCTGACAATCGTCGAAGAGGCGGTGCAGGACTTGGCTTAAGTATCTGTAAATCAATAGTCGAAAGTCACGGCGGTTCAATTCACTTTGAAAGTAAAGTAGGCGTTGGAACAACATTCTTTTTTGATCTTCAAGAATCGGTAATTCCCTCCACTTAGCTACTTGTTCTACCTGCTAATCTAAACCAAAAGTGGAGCATCAAAATTGAGTGTCTTAAAACAAACTGAGCACCGAGATCTCGTAGCCTAGTCGAGGCACTTTTAATTGGGGTGGCATCAATCAAAACAGACGAAGTTTTACAGCGTTGCGCAAAAATCAAAGTTTAAATAATTGCACAAATCGAACGTTAAGCAGATTGTTTCTATATTGGTTGTGTGTGTATTCTCTTTTCAACGCTACGCGTCGTACAAATTAATTTAGATTTCACCAACGCTGAATCTGGAGTTTTACAGGCATGAAGATATTGGTTGTTGACGATGATTTTGTTTCGCGATCCATAATAAAAGATGGATTGGAACTCTCTGGATATTCGGATGTAATTTTGGCGGATTCTGGTATGGAAGCGCTAACAATTCTTGATGAAGATGGTGTTCCATTTGATTGCCTAATGCTTGATATTCAAATGCCAGGGATTGACGGTATCGAACTTTGTAGCAAAATTCGTGATATTCCGATCTATAAAGAAACCCCGATTATTATGGTAACGGCTCTTCATGAAAAGTCGTATGTTGATGCCGCTCTGTTGGTAGGTGCAACTGATTACATCACGAAACCATTCGAAGTGCTGGACTTGGTGGCCCGCGTTGGGTCTGCGCGAAAACTATCAGAACAATATAAAATTGTTGCGGAGAAAGATGAATCTATTTCCGAACTGACGAAATTGGTTAAATCTCTCAATTCTCCTTCCAACGAAATTCCAGTAGTCGTCGACACAATCGGATTTGTAGAACCCTCGATTTTTGAAACAACACTTCAACAAATTCCGCATGCTGTTCTAATACATTCTGCTTTAGAGAGTTTTAGAATAGAAAATTTCCACGAAATATCTTCGGATCTGGATGATATACACCTTTTCCAGCTGATTTCAGATGTTGCTAATGTCGTTTCCGAATTTCAGTCTCGTGACGGTAGAGTTTATAGCTATTTCGGCCACGGAAAATATGTGTGTCTACTTACAAATGGACACCTTGCGAATAAATTAACATCTGAAGACAAAAAGTTAATTCAAGAAGAACTTAATCGAATGACAATGGATGCATTGGACAGACCAAAATTATTTATGAAACTGACCTTTGGAAACACCATCGACTTTAACCAGATTTCGGCAGAACATCCGGTTGAGATTCTTCATTCGATTATTGGGGAAATAGACAGCCAATCAGCAATGCTTACAACTAAAATTAATCTAGCGAAAAGCGACCCACAAATTACACCCCAGATGGAACTTGAATTGCGAATGAAGCGAATGGTTCCACAGTATTTGGCGGTTCTAAATAGGTATTTGGCACGACTTGAAACTCTTAGCGGAAGTCTTGTTGGAGAAAATAGCAGTATTGAAGAAATCAAAGAAATAATGAGCATCGCTCACAAAATTTCCGGTGTCGCACCAACTTTAGGGTTTGGAAAACTCGGGAAACTTGCCGCCGATACTGAGAAATTATCGAACAACCCTACCAGTCCAATTAATTTAATACAGCGAGACCTCGGCATATCTACATCAGTAAACGAATTGCTTGACGAGATTGAAGAAACCATCGTCAACAGCCTAAGCGAATAGTGTCCGTCGTCAGAGTTTGCTACATTTCCTTGCAGCACGCTTCAACCTTTTGTCATAGTCAACATTCGCGTTGAGAAGGACTCTGTTTTTCTTCATACACAATGCGACTTTGTCTGACTGTGCCACGATGCTGTCTCCTGTAGTAATAAGCACCGATATTGCCAGACCCATTAAACCTGCAGTCAGAACAACAATATCGACCGTTACCGCAGCGGATTCGTTGCCAATAAATGTTCGCGCAGCCTCATTTTTATGTACTTTTAGTGGTATAATCACGCCGCACTCTTGGAACGGTCCGGCAGATTCTGGGTAAATGTGCGAATATAGACGGCTGAAAAATCGTCGAAAGATATTTGTATTTGGCTTGTTACTTTCCATTGCTTTTTTCCTCAGTTTGTCGATGAAACTGTATTTGTCGACGTGTATTCCGGACGACCCCCTTTTACGGCATCGCTAACTCGATATAATCAAAGACATCAAACTTACTCCGATCGATGGAACTACAATCAGTAACATTATTAGAATAATCTGACTGCTCGTTGCTGCGTCCTTGCCTTGGATGAAATCGGCTATGTTATCTCTTGGGTTCAATTTCATGGTCTGCATCCCGTTTTCGCCAGCAATTCCAAAACTTTGACTATTAGGCTTGCATTGTAAATAATATGCAATTGTGACATCTATTAGGCCGATTTTAGAAACAATAAGTTACGGGCGTCAAACTGAGTGATACACCCACAAAATCATTATTTGCCACCGCATTCACTTTGGGCTGGCAAAACTGTGCGGTGGTAGCATTCGCGACAGAGCAAGCATTTCTTTAGCAGTTCCAAAACCGGCGCGAGACGCGCTTTGAACCGGGTCGATGAACTTTGGAAGATGCGGAAACGCCGATCAAAAATATTCTTCGGCCCGGCAAAAACACCATTTGGAAATCTGAAGCCGTACAAAATAGCCACCAAGACTCTGGCCAACAATATTCACACGATTCTTTTTGCTTTCTGGATGTCCAAACGTTGTGGCATACTGTATTTAGTTCACCAAAAAAATAAGAGTAGAGCTGTGAAGATACTTGCTGTAGATGATGACCCCCTTATATTGCAATTGCTAAAGAAAATGCTTTTTCTTTCCGGCTTCGGCGACGTGGCGTTGGCGGAAAGTGCTGTGGAAGCGGCTCAGCTTATTGCACGGGCCGATCCTCCTTTTGAGTGTTTTCTTTTTGATATGAGAATGCCTGAAATTGAGGGCGATGATCTTTGTTATTGGGTGCGTCACCTTCCCAGCCATGCCTCGACGCCGATCGTCATGGTGACTGCACTTGCCAGCAAAGCCGACGTTGATCGTGCTTTCGCTGCGGGTGCGTCTGACTATATTACCAAACCGATCGATCTTGCCGATCTGGACTCGCGCCTCAGAAATA
>CAZWUO010000109.1:0-12060 GCA_964636675.1 uncultured Ectothiorhodospiraceae bacterium | reverse complement strand
GTTACCTCCACTAGCACCTGAAGCTAGCGTGTCTACCAATTTCACCACCTCGGCAAGTTCCCGAAACAGCATGAACTTTACAAAGAGAAACCTATTTTGTCAATGAAGCCCGAATGGCGCAAAAACGATCCTTTCGCAAAACGTGAAGCTGATAAGTATGAGCAGCCGGTTCCGAGTCGTGAGTATATTAGCGAGCTGCTTTCCACGAGTAGTTATCCGTTAACCCAAAAGAAAATTGCGGAATCTTTTTCATTAAATAGCGAAGACGAACTAGAAGGTCTGCGCAGACGACTACGCGCGATGGAGCGCGACGGCCAGGTGATACGGAATCGTACCGGTGCCTATGGTTTAATCTCAAAAATGGATCTGATACGCGGAAGAGTTATTGGACACCCTGATGGCTTTGGTTTTGTCGTGCCCGAAGATGGCGGTGATGATCTTTTTCTAACTGCAAAACGTATGCGTGGAATTATGCATGGCGACAAGATTGTTGCAAGAATTTCAAGTGTCGATCAACGTGGCCGTCGTGAAGGCGCACCCGTTGAGGTACTTGAACGGGCGAACAATAAAATCGTTGGTCGTTTTCATCAAGAGCATGGCATTAGTTATATTCAACCGAGTAATAAACGTATTAGCCAAGATATATTAATTCCTCCTGAGTATCGTGCGAATGCTCTAGATGGACAAATTGTGGTTGTTGAATTAGTCGAGCAACCTACTTGGCGTTCTCGACCGATTGGCAAAGTGTCTCAAGTGTTGGGTGATCATATGGCTCCAGGCATGGAAGTTGACATCGCCATAAAAACTTATGAACTGCCCAATACGTGGTCACCAGAAGTCAAAGCAGAAGCAAATCAGTTTTCAACCCAAGTTGATACTGTTGCAGAAAAACATCGCGAAGATTTGCGTGATACTTTCCTTGTTACCATTGATGGGGAAGATTCTAGAGATTTTGACGATGCGGTGTATTGTGAACCACATGGCAACGGATGGCGTTTATTGGTAGCGATTGCCGATGTATCTCACTATGTACAATCGAGTAGCGCACTCGACAATGAGGCTCGGGAGCGAGGGAATTCCGTTTATTTTCCGGGGCAAGTCATACCGATGTTACCGGAAGTATTGTCGAATGGCTTATGTTCGCTAAATCCTGACGTAGATCGTTTGTGCATGGTTTGTGAAATGCTTATCACGGCTACTGGTAGCGTTAGAAAATATCGTTTTTTTGAGGGTATTATGCGCTCAAGTGCGCGCTTAACATATACCGAGATGTCAAAAATTGTTGAACAACGAGATGCAGATACTCGTAGTAAACATGTTGAACTGTTGCCTCATTTAGACAATTTATATCAACTCTATCAAATCTTCAAAGATAAACGTTTGCATCGAGGCGCCATTGATTTTGAAACTACTGAGTCGCGAATTATTTTTGGCGAGCATCGAAAAATAGAAAAAATTATTCCAATAGAGAGAAATGATGCGCATAGGTTGATCGAAGAATTTATGATTGCCGCCAATGTGAGTACCGCAAAGTTTTTACTTGAACATGAAGTCCCTGCCTTGTATCGCGTACATAATGGGCCTAGTGAAGAAAAACTTGATGGCTTGCGATCCTTCTTAAGTGAAATCGGGTTAGATTTAGGCGGCGGTTCTGAACCCTCATCAAAACACTACGCAAAGTTATTGAATATCATTAAACAACGTCCAGATTTTGAGTTGATACAAACGGTGTTATTAAGAAGTTTAAGCCAAGCTGTTTATTGCCCCGATAATTCAGGACACTTTGGTCTTTCGTTCGATGCTTATACTCATTTCACATCACCTATTCGGCGTTATCCAGATTTACTCGTGCACCGCGCTATCCGGCATATTATTCGGGGAAACCCCGTTGATATGTTTTATTACAGTGTCGCAGAGATGGCAAGCTTAGGTGAGCAATGTTCAATGACTGAAAGACGTGCCGATGACGCAACCAGAGATGCCACGGATTGGCTTAAATGTGAATTTCTTGCTGATAAAGTTGGAGAAACCTTTGATGGGAAAATCACGGCGGTAACGAGTTTTGGATTATTCGTTCAATTGAACGATATGTTTGTTGAAGGCCTCGTGCATATAACTGCTTTGGACAATGATTACTACCATTTTGATCCTGCTAAACATCGTTTAACCGGTGAGCGAACAAATACCACTTATCAACTTTCAGATAGTATTCAGATAAAAGTAATGCGTGTTAGTTTGGATGAAAAGAAAGTTGATTTTGAACTTGCTGATGCAGATGCTAAATCCAATACCCGAAAAAACCTTGGAAAAAAGAAAGCGTCAGTGAAGTCCAAAAAGAAGACGAATTCGCCAAAAAAGGATTCAAAAACAACAAAAAACAATACTAAGAAAAAAACTAAGCCAAGAAGAAGCAAAATAAAGGCTAAGAAGTGAATGGTATTGTTGCAGGTATACATTCTATTCATGCACTCCTTGATAATTCCCCCGATGATATTATTGAGCTTATTTTTCAAAATAATACAAAAAAAAACAAACGTCTTGCGCAGCTCGAATCACGCGCAAAGAAACAGCGTATACCTATTCTTTTTTTAGATAAACAGGAAGTTGATAAGCTCTGTGCCGGCGTTCGGCATCAAGGGGTTATTGCAAAAAGAAAAGAACGCAAAAAATTTGATGAGAATGACTTAGCTGAAATCTATGCAAAACTCGATGAGCCTTCGTTTTTTTTAATTTTAGATGGAATACAAGATCCTCACAATTTGGGGGCTTGCTTGCGTTCTGCAGATGCGGCAGGAGTACATGCTGTCATTGTACCTAAAGATAATTCCGTGGCGATTACTGCAACCGTTGAAAAGGTGGCTTGTGGTGCTGCTGAAACAGTCCCATTAATCCAAGTAAGCAATCTAATGAGAACCATGGAATGGTTGCAGAAAAAGGGGGTTTGGCTTACCGGCGCCTCCGCAGCTGATAGCTATCAAAACGTGTTTGACGGGGATTATACGGGTAACTGTGGTGTTGTTGTTGGTGCTGAGGGTGACGGCTTGAGGCGTCTCACACGGGAAAGATGTGATTTCTTAGTTCAGATTCCTATGCGAGGAAGCGTAGAAAGTCTCAATGCTTCCGTTGCGGCGGGGATCTTTATGTTTGAGGTCGTTAGACAAAGACATTAACCAAATCATGCGCAGAATCTAAGCTTAATATATTAAAAAAGCCCTTGATAAATAAGAATATATTTAACTTTGTAGTTTGTCTGCTTGTTTTTTACGGGCCTTAGGCCTATAATCGCGCGTTTTTATTACAATTAGTCACTTAATATTATTAACTCCTTGCCTTACTGTCATTAACAGAAGGCTTGAAAACCCGTAAGGAGATGTCATGAGACATTACGAAATCGTATTTTTGGTTCATCCTGACCAAAGCGAGCAAGTTTCTGCAATGATAGAGCGGTATCGCGTTATCATTGAAAATGGAGCTGGCCAAATCCACCGTTTAGAAGACTGGGGACGTCGCCAGTTAGCTTACCCTATATTGAAAATCCATAAAGCGCACTATGTATTGATGAACATTGAATGTTCACAAGAAGTGCTTGATGAACTGGAAAGCGCTTTCCGCTTTAATGATGCAGTGATACGAAATATGGTTATCAAGCGTAATGCAGCGATAACCGAAGCCTCTCCAATGGCGAAAGAAGAAACAAGCAGTCGTCGTGATTCCTCGGACTCACGTGAAGAACGTAAAAAACCCGTTGCACCAGCGCCTTCTTCCACGCCTACACCTGCACCTTCTTCAGAAATTGCAGAAAAAGTGGAAAAACCTGCTACGGATGTTGATGCATAACCGTATAAATATTTTAGCTTTTAAATTTGGAGATTAAACATGGCTCGATATTTTCGACGCAAAAAATTCTGTCGTTTTACAGCTGATGGCGTTAAAGAGATTGATTATAAAGATCTCGCCACCTTAAAAAATTATGTTACCGAAAATGGAAAAATTGTACCTAGTCGCATTACGGGAACGAATGCACGTTATCAACGACAGTTAGCTTCTTCGATCAAACGTGCCCGTTACTTAGCCCTTTTGCCGTATACCGATGGTCATTCATAAAAGCGTTGTAGAGCAGTAGGGGGAGTCTAGATGAAGGCGATGGCCAATTTGGTCATGCGAGGACGAACACAGGCCGTAATGCTGGCGACATTGTTCTCCGTATTATCGTTGATTTTGCCGCCTCTTAGCTATTTTAGCGGGGCGATTATAGCCTTGGTGACACTACGCAAGAGCACGCAGGAAGGTTTGCTGGTTTTTCTACTCGCAGCCGTAGCTGTTGCTGTGATGGCTAACTTTACGTTAGGTAATTCGGTCATTGCGTTTGTCTATGCAGGTGCTGTCTGGATACCTGTTTGGCTATTAGCACAAATATTAAGATCAACCGTATCTTTGTCGAAGACACTTTTGTTTGCAGGTGGCTTTGGGCTTATTGTGGTATTAGGTTTTCATATGGTACTCGGTAATCCGATAGAGTGGTGGCAAGGCATTCTTGATCAAATGTTTATGCAAGCAGCTGAACAGTCTCAGCAGTTAGATACGACTGGCCTGGAAGCAATGGGTGAAATGGCTGCGCAAGTCATGACTGGGTTAATTGCAGCAACTTTTGTTTTAAGCTTAGTTGGCAGTTTACTACTGGGTAGATGGTGGCAAGCTGCGCTATTTAATCCTGGTGGGTTCCAGAGTGAATTCCACAAGCTAACTTTAAATAAAGTGGTTGCAGGACTTATTGTTGCGGCAACAGTAGCTTCAATTTATGTGGGTGTAGGATCTTTGGCATCTGATCTTGCTGCGGTCGTTATAACCCTTGCGAGTATTTATGGGTTGTCATTAATTCATGACTGGATTAAGAGTACTAACGCCAATGTGATGTGGTTAAGCGCAACTTACCTACTATTGGTTATATTCACATTTCAGGTGATGGCAGCATTAGCCTTTTTGGCTTGTATAAACTCTTGGTTTGATATGCGAAAAAATTTTAAAAAATGATAAATTGAGTCATTAGAAGTGCATTGATATTGTTATCCAAACAAATGCACTAATTTTATTAAGGTGAAAAAATGGATATTATTTTATTAGAGAAAGTCCAAAATTTAGGCAATATTGGTGAGCAAGTTAAAGTTCGTTCTGGCTATGGGCGTAATTTTTTAATTCCTCAGCGCAAAGCGGTTCCTGCAACCAAAGAAAATATTGCACGTTTTGAAGCAGAAAGAGCAGAGTATGAAAAAAATGCGACTAAGAGCTTGGCTTTTGCGCAGGGTCGTGAGGAAAAATTATCAGAACTTAATATCGTCATCACGAGCAAAGCAGGGGATGAAGGCAAACTTTTCGGTTCTGTAAGTGCGCGCGATATTGCCGATGCAGCAACTATAGGCGGTGTCGAAATCAGCAAAAGTGAAATATCTTTACCCGAAGGACCATTACACAATACAGGTGAATTCGAAATAGGTTTTCAACTTCACCCCGATGTAAAAGGCATTTTAAAAGTCAAAGTTGTCGCTGAATAAAACGATGTTGCTTTTCTCAGCAATATAGATCTGAGTGTTAGACTGGGAAGTTATTATCTCCCATTCTTGAGCATTATTTTGTGCCAAATTAGAAAAGGAAAACAAATGTTTTCCTTTTTTTTTGTTCGTCTTAATACTAAATTGTCAGAGTACTCGTTTTCAATTTAAATAATAAAAAATCTATCCCATATTGCTTCGTTTAGCGTTTATAATAATTTGCAGTTATATAACTCGGATAATTCAGTTAGGAGATATATGCCCGATACAGCAGTTCCATTCCATAGTGTGGATGATGAAACTAATTACCTAAAAATGCCACCGCATTCTATTGAGGCAGAACAATCCATTCTAGGAGGATTGATGTTAGATAATAGCGCTTGGGATCAAGTCGCGGATCTGCTCTTAGAAAATGATTTTTATCGCAAAGACCATCAATTGATTTTTCATGCGATCACGTTATTAGCGATTGATAATAACCCATTAGATGTTATTACTTTATCCGAAAAACTGGAAAGTAACAATCAACTCAGTCAGGTTGGAGGACTTGCTTATTTGGGAGCGCTTGCGAAAAACACCCCAAGTTCTGCAAATATCAAAGCCTATGCCAAAATTGTAAAAGAACGCGGAGTTTTGCGGAGTTTGATTTCCGCAGGTTCACGCATAACAGAAAGTGCGTTTAACACTGAAGGCCGTAGCAGTAAAGAAATCCTCGACCGGGCGGAGCAGCTTGTCTTTGATATCGCCGAAAAAGGCGCTCGAGGTAGTACCGGTTTTGTAGGTATTAAAGACTTACTGACTAAATGTGTGGATCGAATTGATATGCTATTTCAGCAAGACGATCCTATCACTGGCGTGCCAACAGGGTTTAATGATTTTGATGAAATGACTTCAGGCCTACAAGCTGGCGATTTAATCATCGTAGCTGGTCGTCCATCGATGGGAAAAACAACATTTGCGATGAATTTAGCAGAGCACGCTGCGGTTGATGTTGGCTTGCCAGTAGCTGTTTTTAGTATGGAAATGCCGGGTGATTCACTGGCGATGCGTATGTTGTCTTCTATTGGTCGTATCGATCAACACAAAATACGTACTGGAAAACTCGGCGATGACGATTGGCCACGGTTAACCAAAGCAGTAGGTATTTTGGCCGAGGCTCCTTTGTATATCGATGACACCGCAGCCCTAAGTCCAAATGAGCTACGGTCAAAAGCGCGTCGGCTCGCGCGAGAAAATGGCAAGCTAGGCTTGATTGTCATTGATTACATTCAGTTGATGCAAGTTACCGGTAGCTCCGAAAATAGGGCATCCGAAATATCCGAAATATCGCGAAATTTAAAAGCGCTCGCCAAAGAACTAGAAGTCCCTGTTGTTGCTTTGTCCCAGCTCAACCGTAGTTTAGAGCAACGTCCAAATAAGCGTCCTATTATGTCTGATTTACGTGAATCGGGCGCTATTGAGCAAGATGCAGATGTTATTGTGTTTATCTATCGTGACGAAGTCTATAACGAGGATAGTCCGGACAAAGGCATCGCTGAAATCATCATTAGCAAGCAGCGTAATGGGCCGATTGGTATTGTTAGACAAACCTTTCTTGGGCGTTATACTCGGTTTGAAAACTATATTCCAAGTGTCTATGACGAAGAGGACTATTAATGACCTACGCCGCTACGGCGACTATTGATTTAAGTGCATTACGACTTAATTTTGCACAAGTACAAAAAACAGCACCTGCGTCTAAAATCATGGCGGTTATCAAAGCTAATGGATATGGCCATGGAATTATCCCTGTTGCATCAGCCCTGCGCAATTTAGCGAATGCATTTGCTGTCGCTCAACTTGAAGAAGCCATTAAGTTAAGAGAGGCTGGTTTTTCCCAGCGGATCATCTTATTACAAGGTTTTACTGATAAACAAGAGCTGTTAATGCTTTCTGAATTGGAAGTGGACGCGGTTATCCATCAACCCGAGCAAATCCAAATACTGCTTACTAATCCTCTCCAGAAACCCATTTACGCATGGTTAAAATTAGAGACAGGAATGCATCGATTGGGGTTCAGATCCCATCAGATGATGGGAATATATCAGCAATTGGCGAATTGCAAGTCAATTACTGGAAGTCCAGGCTGCCTGTCTCATTTTTCGAATGCGGATAATCCCTCCGATCCGAAAACGTTAGCACAACTGAAATATTTCCAGGAAAAAACTCATACCTTAAATTCTGCAAAAAGCATTGCAAACTCAGCTGGAATTATTGCATGGCCTCAGAGTCATTTTGACTGGATAAGACCAGGAATTATGCTTTACGGAGTTTCTCCATTGCAAGATAAATATGGGAAAGACTTGGGCTTGCAGCCGGTTATGACTTTGAGCACCCAGGTTATTGCGATTCAAAATATTAGACAAGGAGAAAAAATTGGTTATGGAGAAACTTGGGAAGCCGCAAAAGATACAAAAATAGCAATACTCGGAATTGGTTATGGTGATGGATATCCGCGTTCCGCACAAAACGGTACGCCTGTGCTAATTAATGGAAAACCATTTCCACTTGTGGGTTGTGTGAGTATGGATTCGATCAGTGTTGATATCGGTGAAGAGAATATCACCGTTGGAGAATCTGCGATACTTTGGGGTGACGACTTGCCGGTAGAAAAAATAGCAGCATGCGCTGCAACCATCCCATATGAACTCGTTTGCCGCGTATCCGAACGGGTCTATAAAAAAATTAAGAACGATCATGGCTAAAACCAAGACAAGCTATTTTTGCCGAGAGTGCGGTGCAGAATCCACTAAGTGGGCGGGGCAGTGTAGCGACTGTAGTGCATGGAACTCACTCACTGAAAGTTTGCAAGCCAAATCCACAACGGGTTCGGGAAATCGTTTACGGCAGGCCGGTTATGCCGGTATATCGGGGGATCAGAACAAAGTAGTTTCGTTACAAATGATTGAGCATGTCGCCGATGTTAAACTTTCTGTTGGTAGCACAGAATTGGATAGAGTGTTGGGTGGAGGTTTGGTATTAGGATCAGTTGTTCTCGTTGGCGGTGATCCAGGCATTGGTAAATCAACAATCTTATTGCAAACACTCGTATCTCTGAGCCAAGCAGTACGCGTTCTATATGTAACGGGTGAAGAATCCTTACAACAGGTTAGTCTGCGCGCCCACCGACTTGGCCTAAATGCGAACAAGATCCGACTATTTGCTGAAACTCAAGTTGAAGCGATTATCGAGTCGGCACTCAAGGAAACGCCTCAAGTAATAGTAATTGATTCGATTCAGTCTGTGTATACAGACCTCGTTCAATCTGCGCCGGGATCGGTTACTCAGTTACGAGAATCTGCCGGCTTGTTAGTACAATTTGCAAAACAAACATCAACTTCTATATTTCTCGTGGGACATGTCACCAAAGAAGGGGTTATCGCGGGGCCGCGTGTACTCGAACATATGGTTGACACCGTATTGTACTTTGAAGGTGAAACCGATAGTCGTTATCGCATGTTGCGCGCCGTTAAAAACCGTTTTGGTGCAGTCAACGAATTAGGTGTATTTGCAATGACCGATCAAGGTTTGCGCGAAGTGAGTAATCCTTCTGCGATCTTTTTATCACGTCATGAAGAAGCTGTTGCGGGCAGTGTCATTACGGTGACGCGCGAGGGAAGTCGACCATTACTCGTCGAAATGCAGGCTTTGGTAGATGAAAATCATGGCGGCAATCCACGGCGTGTCACCCTAGGATTAGAGCAAAACCGACTTGCTATGTTGCTCGCAGTACTAAATCGTCACGGTGGTATTGCGATGTACGATCAAGACGTTTATGTCAATGTGGTTGGAGGTATACGCATTAGTGAGCCAGCAGTTGATCTTGCGGTGATTATGGCTGCTATTTCTAGCTTTAGAAACAAACCATTAGAACATAATTTGCTGGTGTTTGGTGAAGTAGGGCTGGCCGGAGAAATACGTCCGGTTCCGAGTGGCGAGGAGCGCATCAGAGAAGCAGCCAAACACGGTTTAAAAAAGGCGATACTTCCTAAAGCGAACCGTCCAAGAAATCCCATAGAAGGTATAGAGATAATTGCAGTAAGTCGGTTATCTGAAGCGTTGGATTACTTGCTGTAAGGCTGGCGTAGCTCTCGTTAGTGGTATTAGTTTATTCCCATCACGGAAAGTTCACGGGTAAGAATCGCTTGATCACCGAGATTTAATTCTATTAAGCGATGCAGATGTGATGCGCTGTCTAGGTCAATATGATTACAGCTTAAGCCAACGCGCTCAGTATCAGTATGTGCAACCGTAGCCTCCATCCGAATACTAAAAAAAGCCTCTGGAGGATGAATTTCTATAAACACATCGTCGCCAGATTTTCCTGTCCACTGATGTGGAATGGTAGCCAATAAACCTTTTAACGATATATCGATGAGTTTACCTGTCCAACTTCCGTGAGGATTTGTTATTGATACTGAGGCTTCGAAGGGAATGCGAGAAAAGCGTCTACGATCAATACTTTTTATATGAGACATTACGTTAATCCTCGATGTGTTTGTAAGTACATGACGTCAACAGTGATTAAAAAAACTTAGGAAACTTTGTTGCAAAATTCCTTCATATTTCGTGCCGTAGTTTATCTTCGGTTTCGTTTGTAATTTGTAGCACATATTACGCGAATACCTTTGTTTTCAAACGATGTTTGATTCAATTGCCACTTTAATTCGAGGTATCGTAAATGGTTGATGAAAAAACGAATAAAGTTGTTTGTCGAATTTACTCAAAGGACGAATACGCTACGCCATGAATAGCACGTTTTTAAGCATGAATAGCGTCATTGCGAATCGTTCAATAGCAGGGCTATTTCGCCGCATCGCGTCTTACTATTCCCGCTTAAAAACACACTCTGCATGCCGTTCAACTGCGGATTCTAGGTTAATAGATTTGCATGCGTAAACTAAAAAATTTTGGCGTCGATAAAATTTAAAACTCAGTTTTAAATTCATATACGGTTACCGGATAACAATGAATAAATTTGTCATAAATCACATTATGATACTGCGACTCATAAAATTTAGTACTAAAGTATTAGTGCCGAACTAGTACAAAAGTACTAATCTAACGCGCTGTTTTAAAAAACCTTTTCTTTGTTGCTGATATGGGTTATGCTTTATTCACAATAATAAAAAGAGGGACTCGACATGGATGTTTCATTACTGGCCCCTTGAAGCTTTTTAGTTTTAAGGGGTGTTATGATTTTTTATATCTTCCATTTGCAAATCAATTACACCGATAACCCGCCCAAATAATTACAGAAAATCTAGCAATTTTTACTCACAAGCATAATCGTTTTCTACCTTAAATCTCGTATTCCTCAACAAAAATATTTCAGCTGTTGTCTCTATTCCAAGGCGTCCTCCTAGTCCTAATATAATTTATAAGAAGTGATAGAAAAAATTCCAACACTACCTTACTACTTTGTTTTCGCGTATATTAGCAATAGTTATAAACCTCTTTAGATATCGATGATATAGAATATCTGACTCACCAAGATAAGATAATGCTAATCAACTTCTTTTCGTCGATGTATCGCAGACTTTATAATAGTTCTTAATATAAGATTAAAAGTCTTTACTTTCGGTTTGGAGTTTCTATAAGTTTAAAAGAGAGAAGGGAAATGAGAATTATGCTGAATATTTTTCGATTGGTTGCGATCGTCGAAGGTTTATCATTATTAGTTTTATTTTTCATAGCAATGCCATTGAAATATTATTATGGTATGCCAGAAGTTGTCTCGGTAGTAGGACTCATTCACGGTATATTATTTCTAATTTTTATTGCCTTTTCTTCTGTGTTAAGTCAAAAAAAAGGATGGTCAGACAAATTTCATTTCCTCGTTATTGTTTCTTCGATGATTCCATTTGCAACATTTTATATGGATAGAAAATTAAAAGCACAAGTATAGCTGCCCTTTAAATTTTATGGCTTCTCAGGGTAATCCCCCCGAAAAATAATTGCTCTCAAAAGTAGAATTTTCTCGTAAACTGAATGAAGGAAATTCTGCATGAAAAAATCAAGATTTACAAACAGACAAATCATGGTCATTCTCAAATAGGCCGAAGGTGGCACCCCCGTTCCACTGTGTCGTGCACAGCATGAGTCGGTAGTTTTCAAGGTAGTTGTCGCTTTTATTAACTGATGTTACGCACTCGTAATAATAAATCAATGACTTACAGTTTTTACGTGACGCCACAGCCCGCATTCTAGCTGAGGCCTGCGTAACACCAGTTATTAATTATGCCGCGTCTCTAATCTCGTCTTTTTCTGGGTTCAATGTCACGTTCCCAACGGGTGTCCAGTTCCGTGTTTCCCCTGACCATCGTTCAGGGTGTTTCTCTTTTGCTTCTTGATAAACTTGGTGTCGCTTTTCCAATATCGTTTTATCTTCGCCATTATGGCGCTGCATCGGTGTAATAAAACGTAAGCGCCAAACAAACCACAGCATTCCAATTTATCAATTAACCCCTTAAGC
>CAZWUO010000108.1:0-12065 GCA_964636675.1 uncultured Ectothiorhodospiraceae bacterium | reverse complement strand
AAATGAAAGTATATACTAGTAGAAGGGCGCACGCTACTAGACCTGACCCTATTGGCTGAACCCTATTGGCTGACCCTAATACTGCTTCTTTAAGAGAAACCCCGTTGATTTATAGCTTCACAAGCTTCCGCTCTCGGCTTTGTCAGTAGAGGATATGCCTTGGGACGACGTTTTATGGCACGAGGTTGATTTTTCCTTTTTTGTTTCCCGATAACTATCGAGGCCATATTTTCAAGTGAGCTTCTAACAAGGTACCTCAAAATATTTCCGGTATGTGATACGAGTTGTACTTTAATTTCGTTAAATAATTGAACCGCTGTCATGAAACTAATCTGCCGAGGTTTTTTTTCGTTAGCATGGCTGATCTCGCGATATTTGCGCGTATCAAATTGTAAGACAAAAAATGAACCGCTATTTCTTTTCTCACCATATCCGCTGATTTACAACGTAGCATCTCCATTCCCATGTTTGTCTTGATACTGCGAAAATCCAATTCAATTGACCAGCGTTTTTTGTACCGCGTTGCAAGTTCTTTTTTAGGGTATTTCTTACCATCCAATAATGTCGTTACATAAACTATCCCGCCAACTGAAAACTCCCGTATCCGTATTTCTTCAGGTAAAGCTTGATAGTCAGCGTCTGTCATCCATACGGGTTGTTTTTTCGGTTTTTTCCAAGCAATAACATAGTCTTTTACACCTAATCTTTTACCTTCTGAAAAATTCGGTTTTCGTTGCGCATGGTTCTGAACAAGGAGGTGAGAATTTTGCTTCATCAGCAACGAGATGATAGCAAAAGTACAATAGTACCGATCTGCTAACAATAAGTCATTGGCCGAGATATCCCCAAAAAGCGTTGATAACAATGAAGTTTCTCCACTACCCTTGCCTTGATACGGGCCTTTGGCATATGAAACAACAGAACCTGTAGACAATGAAATTAATCCTACAATACGGGCGATAGGAAAACCGAGTCCAGGTTTTTGATTGCTTTGCTGAGGGAACGCTAACTGATTATTCGCTGTGTCAGCCATTAAAACGGTGGTTCCATCAACGATGAGCGTATTATGTCCTTTCCAATGCCACGAAGGATGGGCTTGACGATGCAACGTTTTTCCCGTTTCTTTTACCGCTTCTACGAGTGGCTCAAGTGGTAAATTTTCTCTGGCTTTGCAATACGAACTGGTGCCGATAGAGTTTGCCTTTTCACCTTGACTGACGCGTTCTGAGAATACCTGACTAACGGCTTGCCGGCATGAGCCATCAGTGCTCAACACCTGTGAGATAAATGCTTTCAAGGTGACCAGTGGTGTGAAAATTCGATTTCTTTTACACGGTGATGAATCGACGATTTTCTGTAAGCATTCAGTCGATAAAATATCTGAAAAAGGTCAATTAGAAAGTTGCATGACGGTTTTTTTGAAAGATTGTATTTGTTGCCGGACGGATAGTTTTATAATATGGGGCATGGTTAAACTCTTAGTTCAGATATGATTTTATGTCGAAATCTAATTCTATCTGATTAAGGCTGAGAGTTTAACCTTTAGTTTTTATATCTTGTTGATTTTAATGGTAATGATCTCTTAAAGAAGCAGTATTATTGGCTGACCCTATTGGTGCTTTATGTGATAGAGAGGGAGAGACTGTCGTCATTGCAAAGCCGTGGATACATTATCTCGTCAATTCGTAAGTCACATCATTTTCAGAAATAGACTGAATACGCTCAGACATAAACCCAATATTTTCTAATCCTGCATCAACAGCTGTTGTTATTTCCAAATTTGAACGAATCCTCCAGCTGATGCTATTGTCATACTTTATCGCGGTATAACTAGAAAATTCTTCGTCAGACAAAAATACGTCACTGTCATCAAAGTTATCGAACATTGGCGTTTTTACTTTTTTAATTATGACAACATGGTGTGCAACGGGTATTAGAAACAAATCATCAGTTTCTTCAATATACGCATTCGCATCAAGATCAAAAACATCAAAACCTGAGGTGTTAAAAATTTCTTTGGATTTAGAGTTTGTGGAAGAATTTTTTGGGTAGCCAACCAGTGTTTGATTTACAAATTGATACATCTTTTGGAAATTCGACATTTCTGGTTTCGAACACACAGCCTGTGTCTCAATGTTGCCCTCTTCATTATAGATGAAAAATTTCCAGTCCTTTACGAAATAGGGAACACTATTGAAACCCACGTCAGAACTCAAAAAATCATATTCATAAGAAACTTCTTTGTTGTCCTCAACATAGGTATTAGATGCAAAAATTTGATCAAAATCTTTGGAAGCATCTTCCCATTCAGTGGCGGGTTCATTTTCAGGGAGATCATCAAAATCAAAATCAACGCTTATCCTTTCGACGGTAGGCTCAGGTAAATATTCTTCTTTCCATCCAATTTCCGGCCCTGTGTAATTCCAAACACTGGTTACTGTTTCCATCGCAGATACTGATGTAACAACCGGGCAGTCATCAAAAACGGATGTCGCAATTATTCCTGCTCTCCATACCGTCTGCGTTTCTTTTTCATAAATATTCTCACGAATCCTTTTTTTGAAATCTCGAGTTAACAAATGTTCATCGGAGTCTTCGAGCCGGATATTTATATTACCATCGGTAATATTTTCGAATGAATACCGCATGCTTAAATATTCAGCACCACTTAATTGATCGCGTTCGGTAAAACTTGTCGTGTCAAAAAGTGATAGGGCATCATCGATAGAATAGGTGATTTCGATTGCAGGTACTAGAATATCGGCTTTAAACGAAAACTCTTGCTCTGTGATGTTTCCAGCGGGGTCTCGCACCTCAACCCGAATACTATGCAACTGTACGCGGTTTGCTTTGTACCAATCTGGATGTAGTGTTTCGGTAACTAAGGGTATAAGATATTCACCATTAACCAATACTAATGGCCTCTCTTCGCCTTGTGCCACATTATCCTTATAGTAACGATATCGAACATCATAAGTTGTATTTGGAAGTTCTCGCAAATCACCCGCATCACTTACGGTAAACGCAAAATACGGTATCGCATATGTATCTAAGGATACTCTTTCGATTAATACACCATCGAGATCGAGCTTGTTACTCTCAACAATAATGGGAGCTTCGTTGACATCTTCGAGTGGCCTAATTTCTGTTTGATATTTGGCTTTTCCATGTGGGTTATCAAGATGTACAACGGGAGGAATTTGATCCAAAATAATTTCAGCGGTTGTAGAATGTCGAAATTCATCGTAGTAATGAAATATGACATCCAATATATTGAGGCCCGGCGTTAATGGCAGTTTACCCTGCCAACTTCCGCCATTGTTATCATCAATTTCTATGTCCATTTCAATTCCAAGAATGGTAATTGATGCGACATTTTCACCACGGAAAATGCCTTCTATTGGATAAGTTGATTTATTGGTAATGCTTGGCGATCTTATTTCCAGATAGGTATTGCTAAATCGAGCTATGATTTTCTCAAAATCGATGAACACCTGTTGCTGAGACTGGTTTCCAAATATATCGACAACCGTGATGAGTACGGATATTTCGTTTGACGCAAAGAGTGCCGGATCAATTACCATGGATCTCCCTTCTACCCCATTATCGCCATCCACACTAATAGTGACGCTTTGGATAATCGATTCCGTTTCTATGTCTACAACAATGTTAAATGCATCTTCATTAACACTGGTTTGTTCAAAATGATGATTGAAACTTGGTGAATATGCCGCTAAATCAATTGCGATTTCTTTTTCAGTGAGTAGGAATGCAGGATTTTCTGCCAACTGTTTGGCAATATCAATAATAGATTGCGCTTCAACAGCATCGAATTCTGCTTGATCTTTGCTACCAAATATAAGTTGTTGCGCAAATCCCATGCGATAACTATCAGGTGTTAGAATTACGATCCCAAGAGCCAATGGCATTAATTCATTCTCGTCATTTAGTCCCATGCCATCGAGTAAGCCATCAGCGACTATATCTTTATTCATTACTTCGAGCACCGATAGCGTGTTATACACATCGGGCTTATCATAACCGTTATTTTTAGCATGCCATGCACTGAGCTCAGACAACGCATACAGAAAAAGTCGGTAACGTAGATTTCCAGAAACCTTTCCAGATTCCATAGAAGGTTCTTGACCGTTTTCAACAACTTCTGGAATAACTTCTATACTTGGATCAAGCGGCAGTGCCGACTCATGAAAAACATCAAACCCCAACCATTCTGTAAATAAATCGGTCGCTTGTTGGTATGCTGTTTCGATGGACATTCCCTTCGATAAATTGTATCGAATTAGGCTTGTGGCTAGATGAGTAAATGGTGTCAACTCCACCTGTAGTGCTTCACCCGTTTGATATTTCGCGACGGTGGTTAACACATAACCCTCTGGTAGAAGTATTTCCATCCCGCTGGATGGTTCAATATAAACACCTTCGCTTGCTTGAACTAAAATAAATTGGCTCGGTGCCGTCAATTCAAGTATGAGCTGACCTTCTTCATTAATTTCACCAGACCCTAGATACTCATTTGGACTATTCGCAAGCGCATAAACTTGAATCTGAGATTTTTTTAAAAACTCACCAGATCCAGAACCCGAAATAATCGAGCTAGGCCTTTCGATTGGAACTTCAATAGAATTGACGCCCAATCCACATGAAGAAAATAAGACAGGTGTCAAAAACAAAATATAATATATTGGGTGCGACAATAAGTTAATCATTAGCAGTATACTAGTAAGTTATGTAAATTCGAGTTTTAGGTGGTTAAGGCAACCGTAAAAATGAGTAAGTATCCAAGGTAAGATGAGGATGTATCTTCACAAAAGATATAATAAAAAAGCAGAGCCACCGCGTGCATTTATATTATTTTCAAGATTATATAATTGTTCTAATTTCATTCCTAAATACCAATTGTTTTTAAGTTCCCAGTCAGCGGTTAAGTTAAACACCAGACCAAGATTGAATTCTGAACGATCATCAAATTTGTCTAATAAAAACCCATCGATGGACTTTGTATGCCGGGATGAATATGATGTATAACTCCATTCAAAGCCAACACCTATCCATGGCTTGATAGAATCCAACAATTTAATATTTTTCTGCACTAAGGTACGCAACGAAGTGTAACGTACGTTTTGCCCAATCTGGTTTGGCGATGAATTATAAGCTGCATCGGAAAATAACAAATCTACCCAATATCGCCTACCATTGGACAACCAGTCGGTCATAATCAAGTTAACCGGAACTACAGATTGTGAATCAGGGTTAAGTCCTTTCGGATCATCTACGGCCATTTGCAAAGCACCTAGTGCTAAACCATAACGAATGGTTTTATCAGGAAGGCCGGGGATTTCAGCCAGCGAAGAATTCACCATAACAAAGAACGCAAAGACTGAAAAAATTAATTGCCTCAAATTCATATTTGTTCGAATTGACAAAGCGTACCTAAATGCATGGAAGACAAAATCCCTTGTAGTAAAATTATTGCGTGCAAACGCCTTAATCATCATAACTGTAATATATCTCGGTAATAGATACGTTCGGGTGATTTTTAGTCAAGTGAAAGGTGATATGGCCATTAATAGTTTTTTCTTGAGATCTGCCTTTCTCCATAACCGAGACTTCAAACCTGCCCTTGCCTATCGCTTTATCATCGAGTCTATCCCAATGTACTTTAGAAAGGCTAAACTCTCTTTTATCTGTAATACTAAACAATTTTTCGTATTCAGCCATAAGCAATACTTTTGATAAATTATTTCCTGTTTTAACATTTTCATGTAGTGTATGTGCAATACTATCTAAATTTGCTCCGTTATAGGCCAGAGTAAACTTTTCCATTACTGTTGCTACATCACTTGCGTGCATTTCATTCAGAATATTTTCCATTTCTTCAAAGCTAAGTTGCTTTTGTATTGGTATTTTCGGTTTCTTCGCCACTTGAATTTTACGCATCGTCTGCGACTGGGCAATAGATCGGGTTTTTGTTAGCTGTTGATGAGGTTTCGTTTTACTACTAATAATTTCATCAGAAGGCTTAACGGTAAGCAGCTCTTGTAATATTTTGGGAGCGGATTCGCTGGAACTCGTTAAAATACCGCTAGGTTCTTTACTAAAAGAGTTATTTATTTCAGCTGTCTCATTAACAGATGTAATAGTATCTGGAATTCTGGTAATTGGTGAGTTCGCATTAGGTATTTTCAATTCTGACATGTAAGTTTCTGTCGAAACTGAACCAGAAACTGCACTAGGATCAGAATTACCAGGTTTAATCATTACTTCATCATCTAATACAACGAACCCTAAAATAACAGCAAAGAGCACAAAAGAGATGATCGATAAAAATATAGCTTTGTTTTTTTGTGCTTTAGATTTTTTATCACGAACTAGATCTTGTGCAAGCCCAGCTTTTTTTCCGCTAGGAAAATTTCTACCGGTAGCTTTTGCGTTTTTCAATTCCATTTGTACGCCCTAATCCGCATCGAATAATCTTAATCTTGAATGACAATATTAATGCTGTTCTTTAACTTTTACAACAATACAATTCTCTATGGGTTTGTATACATATCACATTTAACTCAATGTCTCAAAAAAATAAAGTAGAAGACTAAATTGCTAGGTTTAACAATTTATTTTCTATTGGGAATATTTTGTACAAGGGTTGATCGCTATTCCGGCAAAACTCACCAAAACAGTATGAAGAGTATAATGTAATGAGGCCTGTAATGGGGTCAAAGCCCTTTTGGGTGATACCGTCTTAACTTGGTTAATCATATCAGGATCCTGATCACGAACTTTCTTACAGCCAAGCGCTTCTACCAAAAGGTTTCTGCTTTTTTAAATCTGAGACGTCAATTCTCACTGAAATTTTCAGTCATAACAGATTTCCCTTATCGTTTGTTTTTGTTACTCCATAGAAATAAAATGTCATGAATTAACATTTTATTTGACTCGACTGTTCAACGTAGGTCAGTCTGTTTTCGGACAGACATCTTAGTGGGATATATAAGCAGAATTTAGGATTATCTAGAACTATACCCGTGGCGTTTAAAAAGTATGACTTCCATCTATACAAAAAGCAGCTCCGCTAAACAGATGTTTTACTTCAATAGACGAACAACCGACATCCCTTTCGATATCTAAACTTTCAACTAAACTTGACAGCTTTTCTAAATACTCTTTTGCCATTTAATACTAAGTCTCAAAATTATCAAATGAGTCCCCAGCCAACCATGAAACTATACTTAATACACTCTCATTTGCATGAGCTTTCCCACTCGTTAATGGTGTAACCAAAATCAGTCCACCGATATCTTTATTTTGCACCGTATTTACAGCCACTGTTGTACCAATCGACCGACCAATGACAAATATATTTTTATGAGAAAATCCGAGTTCACCACTGACATAGTTAAAGATTGCTTTCCCATCTAGATAAATCCCATCTTCGCTAGGCTTACCCTCACTTTTACCATACCCCCTATAGCTAACCCCAACTACATTTAGGCCGGACTTTTGTAACTGCTTTAGATTCGGAATCCTATGATAAATATTGCCCGCATTACCATGAAAATATATCACCAGTTTATCCGATGTCTTTACCGGTAAAAAAAGACTCGTGATTTGTAATCCATCATCAGTTTCAACAGAGAATTCTTCAACCCCTTTAGGTAATTCATGTACTGGCGTGACATTCACATTGTCGGGATAGAATGCTAATTTGTTGACTATTACCTTACAACCGCTTAAAAACATCCCAAACACCACCAGAATATTGAGCAAACCAATTATTTTCATATTGTACTCTGTGTTTTTAGAGAAAGGCTATTCATATCAAATGGCTATTTTTTCTTTACTTTTTTGGGTATAAGAGAAAAAATAGCACCGTCTCGACGCCGGATTTCGACTTCTTCTTTTTGGGCAATATCTAATAATTTCGAGAGGCTTTGCCTAGCTTCTAAATAAGTAAATACTTTCATGTTCAATTACTCCAGCACATTAATATTGAGATCGTGTGCGACTTTTTTCATCTTATTATCCAATGTTAAGAGGGGATGCGATAAATCTATAGCGCATTGCAAGAAATATGCGTCATAAGCATAAATGTTGTATTTAAGTGCTAATTTCAATGCTTTTGATATTTTTGTTTTTCGACTACAATGTGTATATTAACCTATCACTATACACAAGGTGCAACATGAGAACAAACATCGTAATAGACGACGAGCTAATGAATAGTGCTTTAAAGGCTACTGGTTTTAGAACTAAAAAAGAGGCCGTTGAAGAAGGCCTTAAACTACTGATTAAACTGAATAAACAGAACTCAATTCGCCAGCTTAGAGGAAAGCTAAAATGGGAAGGAGACCTAGATGAAATGAGGGGCGACTAGTGATCGTAGCCGATACCAGCGTATGGATTGATTATTTTGACGGGACCGAATCCGCGGAGACCAATGCTTTGGATTCTGCGCTTGAAAATGGAGCTGTCGCCATAGGTGATATTATATTTCTCGAAATTCTTCAAGGGTTTAGGAATGACAAGGATTATAAATTGGCCCGAACCAAATTGGACGTTTTAGATCACTACACGATGCTTGGGCAAAACATGGTTACAAAATGCGCCAACAACTACCGATTTCTTAGGAAAAAAGGAATTACGGTCAGAAAGACAAATAATGTGATTATCGCCACATTCTGTATAGAGAATAAAATCCCATTACTGTTTTCAGACAGAGACTTTCTTCCCTTTGCTAAACACCTTAAATTAGCTTCGGCACTGCGAAAAACATAACATATGGCAAACATGGGTTCCGTGCAAACATTTCCTTACGACGAATAATTCGACTAACCGTTGAGCGCACGCAACAAGACCCGACCCTCTTCTACTCGCTCTTCTACTCTCTAGATCTACACCAGAAATACGAATATTTACACGTTTATTTTTTTTGTTAGATGTTTTATATGAGCGAACCAAAAATCAGTCCCGTATTTTGAATAAAAACAATTATTATAAAGAGTATAGCAAGCGTATAGAATGCTCCGACAAAGACTCTAGCCCTAGTATTTATTGTGTCAGCCTTTTTAAGAACCTCCCAAAACATATTTTGATAACCCTTTTCTTTTTCAGTTTCACTTGGCGGTTGATCAGCTGGCAACCCTACAATTGCCATTAATTCTGTTTGATCAAAATTCATTTCGGTTATATATCCAGACAACTGTTGCATATTTTTTCCACTACCCGAAAAATCAGAAAAGCTTTCATGTTCATTTACCAATCTCGGACAAAAAACATAATAAACTAGATTCCCTAGCACGAATAAAACGGCACTAAAATAGAATAGTTGCCATGAGAATGGAAGTTCAAATTGAAGGTCAAATGTATAACCGAAAATTGTAACAGTTACCAAATCGCTTACTTTTTCGAATGTCTTGGCAAATAGTGGAACTATAAATATCCAAATATACATTCCTTTTACTAATCGTATTTTCTGTATCTTTTTAAGTAAAGACCAAGTAATAAAGTTCATATATATTCCCGTAGTAAATTATCCGCGTTAATCAACCTTAGATGCACCTAGCACAGACCTCCCAGTTTGTGTTATATACCACCTCAGGCCCTTTTTCCCCATAGTCTGGACAGCAAGACCTAAGTTTATAAGAATATTTAAGGATTTATTAACTGACTTCTTATTCAATTTTGTGTCTTTTGATACTCCTGTAATTGAACGTAGCGTGTAGCTTGTTTCACCAAGAGATTTCAATACTTTCAAGTCATCGTTAATAATAGTTTTTACAATTTTTTCAATATTATCTATTTCTGTTTCATCATTTATATTATTATCATCTACATCCTGTTCAGTCTCTCTTTCAATTATTGGCTCTACGCTAGACTGAAACATCTCAACTTTTTTTTTCAGTTCTTTTGCTTGCTTATTGGCAGATTCTGCTTCTTTCAAGATACGTTGAGAAACTGTCGATATAAATGCTCGTGAAGATATCGCAGCAATTAACGAAAAACCAGAAAACACTAATAATTGATTTGCATCAACTGCTGATTGAGCCAACAAATCACTCGATATCATATTCAAAAATACGGGCACAAGAAATGCTGCACCAAGGCCAATTACTAGAGAACGAGTTAATATATTCCACTCTAGCTTCTTTGGCGATGTGAGAAAATAGTTAACCAGTCCACCGAATATTCCGGTAGCAAGCATTACAAAAAACAACGTCCATGTATGGCTACTCATAAATCTCCCTTAATCAAGTATCACGCTTAAAATTGTCGAAGTTGATTGCCATTGTTGAACGAAGCCGCTATCGCGGCAGATTAAACTCAGATCTCAATACTACCGACTTCAATAACACCTGAATCCTCAGGTACTCGTACCCACACGATAACTTATTGAGGTCAAACTATGAAACCTTCTGAAAAAACTCGCTTTGACAAACTTCATCAAAAACATTTAACCGCTCTGAAACTACAAGGGCTTCGTCCTAAGACTATTGATAGCTATGGTCGTGCCGTTCGTAAAATAGCGGAGCATTTCGATTGCTGTCCAGATACTTTAACAAAAGATCAATTAAAAACCTACTTTTCACATTTAGTCGATACCCGTTCTTGGAGCTTGGTTAAGATTGTTCGCAATGCACTTCAATTCTTTTATAAACATGTGCTGGAAAAACAATGGGATTGGATCAATATTGTTAAACCACCTAAAGTACAAACATTGCCTGATATTTTAACTCAGGATGAAGTACCCGTGGTCCTCAATGCCGTTCGTAAGCTCACTTACCGTGTCTTTATATTCGTGGTTTATAGTATGGGATTGCGTTTGGGTGAAGCGTTGAATTTGCGCCCGTGTGATATCGATGCGGAACATGCTCAGGTGCATATTCGATGCGCAAAGGGTGGTAAAAGTCGCATGGTGCCGCTACCCGATGCTGCCTTATTCATTCTGCGAAAATATTGGACAACGCATCGTAATCGCCAACTGATTTTCCCCAGTCGCAAAGGTAAATCAGATGCCCGACACACAACAAACATTCCTATGGATTGTGGTGCTGTGCAAATTGCGATTCGAGCCGCTGTAGATTCTTGTGGCATTCCTCGACTCATTACCATTCGAAGTCTTCGCCATAGCTATGCCTACATGGACGTAGGTATGTGGCGTGAGCAGGACGCGGAAGCCGCCAGACTCATCTGATCGAAAAAGGCGTGGACTTACGAGAAATACAAACCATCTTGGGTCATGCGAGTCCGTTAACTACGGCTCGATACACCCACCTAACCAATATCACTCAACGCAATGCAACAACACAAATTACCTCTTTGATGAATGCGATCAACATTCATTGGGAGGATATCAAGTGATTTTACTCTCCCAGCTCATTTCAATGTATGAACACGATTTGTTAAATCGTTATAAAGATAAACTCTTACCCAGTCACTACAAAGCAATCGATGCAATGAAGAACTGTCGTACCGAAGGTAGTTTGTTGATGCTGGCTCAGTGCGAACAATGTGAACATCAGCGCTTTTATCCACATTCCTGTGGGCATCGTCATTGTCCGCATTGCCAACACCATGGCAGTTCTCGACCATCCCTGGTCTTCACTGCATTCAGACTCCTGTCTATCAGAGCCAGCAATGGCTCGAACGACAACGCAGCAAATTACTACCCGTCGACTATTTCATGATTACTTTCACCATGCCTGCACAACTACGAACTTTAGCCTGGCAGAATCAACATTTGGTTTATTCCTTGTTGTTTAAATTGGCCTGGGAAATATTGCGAAGCTTTGGCCTTAACGATAAAAAATTACACGGCAAAATAGGGGCGACGGGTGTATTGCACACCAATACCCGTTCATTAGATTATCATCCTCATGTCCATTTTATTATCCCTGCCGGTGCTGTTGATCTCACTCACAAGTTATGGCGAAACAAAGCAGGAAAGTTTCTTTTCTACCACAAGAATTTAGCGAAAGTCTTTCATGCAAAATGGATTGAGGTCATCAAGAAAAATAATTTACCCGTCCCAAAAACCATTCCAGACCATT
>CAZWUO010000107.1:0-12091 GCA_964636675.1 uncultured Ectothiorhodospiraceae bacterium | reverse complement strand
ATAAATCGTTCGCTTGCTTAAAACCATCAATATCAATGATTACCACGGAGAATGCTCGACCATAACGGTTTGACCGCTTAAACTCCTCCGCTAACCGGTTATCAAAATGCCGCCGATTATACAAACCCGTGAGCGAATCTGTAATGGCTTGATGATAGAGCTTTTTTTGCAACTCGAAGTGGTGACTTAAATCTTCTATCATACAAAAAAACAAGCTTTGCTTCTCATATCTTAGCGCATTACAGGTAAACGCAACCGTAATCTCTGCGCCCTTACTGCCGACTAATACGGTTTCTAATTTCTCTCCTGCATGTACAGAAACGTTACTCTCTACGGCAGCTTTCAAGGCTTCATTTTCGCGTTTTTTATGCGTATCCGCGAATAACGAAATAATACTTTTTCCGATAATATCATTTTCGTCAAAATGTAATATATCGAGGATTTTTTTATTCGCGAATTTGATATTCGCCTGCGAATTTATGACGATAACGCCAGTGGAACATGCATTTGCAAATGACGTGACTAAAGCACTTGATAAGGGAAAATTAAAGACAAAAGGTCGCTGGGACATAACTGATGATTTCCGTTCCAAACCTAATCTATACTCTGTCATAAATAGCAAATAGTTCAATCGCTCAATAAGCACGTTGTTTGCAAAATCAAACGCCAGTACTTGACAGAGTTACTTAGGTAATTAATTGTTTTTATGCTAAAGCGGCGCAAACTACCATATTCAAATAAAAATGTAATGTTTTTTTTGCGTAAATAAAGAGATTCATTCTGCAAATAAACAAAGGCCTTGCAGATTTAAAGGTGAATCTATTTTTTCGAAACTCTCTTAATTTTCACTTAAGGTTCATAGTCGGTTCAGTGCATTGGCGAAGTGCACGTGCGCTAAGGGCCGGTCAACAAAGTAACCTGATCGCCTACGAATTCTTTGACAAAAAGCCAGCATAAATAATTCTTTCCATACTTATATTAATGTTAAACTTTTTTTCATGACAATGCCAATCTCTGCCACTCTTCTAAGCGAATTTAATACCTATCAGCCGGCGCCCGTTGTTACAGTTTGTTACTCACTGTTACCCCTAAGAAAGGTTTTTTTCGCATCCAAGCATTAACATTCACAGCTTAGAAAACAACAGGAGATCACAAATGGCAACACCATCACGCTGAAAAAAACCATCACTGGAATTAGCGTCCATTGGTATTGCGCATTCTGTACTATTGCATCTGCAACCGAATCAGTAATACTGATTCGGTTGCATAACTCTAACAACATCGTCAAGACCCTTTTGACGCTACACCAGACTCATGTCTCGAAGGAATAACAATGACCCATATTCTGCTTATTGACGATGACAAGCGTCTTGCCGATCTGTTAAGCCAATTCTTCCAACGATATGCACTCAAAATGGACAGTGCCGAACGCCCAAGTAAAGGGTTGCAAAAATTAGCGTTCAAACATTATGATCTCGTCATACTTGATGTCATGTTACCCGAAATGGACGGATTCGAAGTTTGTAAACAAATCCGTAAAAACAGTGAGATCCCCATCATCATGTTAACCGCCCGTGGAGAAGTTATGGATAGAATTGTAGGTCTCGAACTCGGTGCTGATGATTATCTACCAAAACCTTTTGAACCTCGAGAATTAGTGGCGCGCATACAAAGCATTTTAAAACGCAAACAACATATTACAAACAATGCAAATCTAAAGTTTGGTAAACTCATGATTGAACCTCAACTAAGACAAGCCAAAGTTGCGAACAATGCCCTTCCCCTTAGCTCCATGGAATATCAACTATTAGAGTTTTTTGCCAAAAACCCTGATAAAGTATTGAGCCGTGATGAAATATTAAACCATCTCAAGGGTGTTGATACCGAAATTTTCAGTCGCTCCGTTGATATACTGGTCAGCAGACTGCGACATAAACTTGCACCTTTGACACCGATTAAAACAGTTCGTAGCAGTGGCTATGTTTTCCTCGGTGCCTCTGTGTGAAAAAACTTATAGATTTTCATGCAAAAAGTCTGAGTAGAAAACTCGTATTACTCTACTTAGCAATAACGGTAGCTTTGCTTTTTCTAGTAGGCGGCAGCATACGGTATGCTATTAAAGGCAATTTTCAGGAGCATATTCTTCCACATGTCACTCAATATCTCGATTATATTCAAAACGACATAGGCATGCCCGCAGATATTGTGCGTGCAAAAAAACTCGCTATCAATACCAACACCGTCATTCATATTTACGATGCCAATACAAACTGGTCATCGAATGGAAAAACCATCAAATTGTCTGCATTAAAAATACACCGTCAGTTCAATGATAAAAACCGTAGTTATGCTTTCGCCGACGATACAGAAAACCATTACTTCATGATCACTCAGGGAAAATCAACATTACTCGTATCACACAACGAACCAGAAATTGAACATTCTTCGTTTAAACACATTGCACTACCTCTCATTGCTTTATTGCTTATTCTCGCCTTTTTATATCGTGCAACCCAGCGACTCATCGCACCTATCAATACTATAGAGAAAAGCGTGAATACCTTTGCCGAAGGAAAACTTGATCATCGAATATTTATTGATAGAACCGATGAATTAGGGAAGCTAGCCCAGAGCTTCAATACGATGGCAGACCAATTGCAACAGATGTTGGAAGCTAAACGCCAGTTATTACTCGCAATTAGTCATGAGCTTCGATCACCACTTACCCGCGCAAAAGTTTCAGTGGCATTGATCGATGATGAAAACCATAAAAAAAATATTAATCTAGAAATTGATGAAATAGATCATTTAATCGAAGAAATTCTTGAGACCGAAAGATTAAGCCTGCCCCATAAAGTGCTCAATAAATCGGACGTAAACCTAAACCATCTTATTACTGAAATTATCACAAATAATTTTTCTAAGAATAACATCATAGCTACTCTTTCAAACAAAGAGATAAAGATCAAATTAGATCGCCCTAGAATTAAACTCTTATTGAAGAACCTCATAGAAAATGCACTCAGATATACTGCGGATGATGCCTCCCCACCAGAAATATCGCTGGAACAAAACCATGACACAATTCATATCAAGGTTCGTGACTTTGGCCTGGGAATAGAGCAAAATCATATACCTCATCTCACCGAGGCTTTTTATCGAGTTGACCCTTCACGCAAACGTGAAACGGGAGGTTTTGGTTTAGGACTTTATTTATGCCGCATGATCGCAGAAGCACACGGGGGTCGACTAAGCCTAACCAGCCAAGTTGGTGTTGGCACTACCGTTAGCATAGTCCTGCCGATTCATACAACAAACTAATACCACAAACCCAGAGGCCGTAGAAAAATACTGCAGGGCAAAAAAAAATAACCTATTATGTCATCTGAAAATACCTCCTAGGGCAAACATTACTTTACAACAAATGGAGAAACCTATGTCAACCAGTGTGCAATTACCATCCTCTAGAAATCCCGCTTTACGGCTCGTACCACTTCCCAGAGACACCAATTCTGCCGGCGATATTTTTGGCGGCTGGATTATGTCACAAGTCGATATCGCGGGTAGCGTGGAAGCACATCGTGTGGCTAAAGGACGAGTGGTTACCGTTGCTGTAAAAGAATTCAAATTTCACAAACCCGTTTATGTAGGCGACTTAGTAAGCTGCTACGCAGAAGTAAAAAAAATTGGCAACACGTCAATCACCGTTTTTGTAGAAGTCTATAGCGAGCGCAACCGCGTCACTCATGAAGCAGTCAAAGTCACTGAAGCAACATTAACCTATGTCGCAGTTGATGAATACGGAAAAGCGCGAATTATAGAAAAGTAAAACAGAGGTCTTATGCCCATGGCATTTGAGATTTAGACTTTTAGTGTGCGTCGTATTTATTTCATGGAAAAGCGAAATTTCAATCGCTACGGGTATTTAAGCAAGCTTTGCTTTTTACTAATCGCCATCCCATGTAGCTAATCCGCCCACGCCATTAGCCTTGAGCAACTCCTTAATTCCATTGTGACTCACTGGCTTCTCGGTATCAATCGTTAATAAAATACCTGCTTCGTTTACCGGGTCTATGGGTTCTAATTGTTGAATTTGTTTTTCCAAAACGTTTAAATTTGCATCAGAGGCATCTTGCTTTTCACGTGCGCGAGTAACAATACGCTGCTTCAGTATTTGATAGGAAGCCTGGCAATTTACTGAAATAAATGGCACCGCCAGATCTTGAGCTAAACCTGCAAATCGTTTACGATATTTTTGTTGCTGAAACGTCGCATCAACAATGACTGAAAAACCTGCTCGAAGGAGCATTTCTGCAAGTTCATAAAGTCGTTGATAGGTTTGCTCGCTCGCCGTATCGCTATAGAGCACGTTCTGAGCATCAATATCACGGCGTTCATTTTCATGTATATTGAATATGCGCTTTCTTTCTATATCGGATCGCACACGAATAGCGGAATAAACTTCGAGCAGTTTTTGGCTCACTGATGTTTTCCCAGAACCGGATAAACCGTGCATGATAAACATAACCGGTGGTCGAACTAAGGTATATGACTCTGCAAGCGTTACATAACTTATTAGCTGATTAAACTCCTGCTCTTTTTCTTCTTTCTTAATACCTTTTTGAAAGCAACGAATACTACTCACCATCGCTCTCACCATTGCCCGATAAAGCAAATAATAATTTAACACCGGCAAGCCAAAATAATCGCCGCTTAGCTCCAAATAGCGATTAAGAAAACGCCGTGAATAGGCTTTCTGTCCTCGTTCATCTAAATCCATCACCAAGAATGCAATTTCACTCAGGACATCGTTCCAACGCAGGTCTTCGCTAAACTCAATACCATCAAAAACGATGATCTCGTCTTTCGCGATTGCAATATTTCTCAGGTGTAAATCACCATGGCATTCGCGCACATAACCTGCATTTTTACGCCGTAAAAAAATCGCTCTTAAACGCTCGGCTTGCCTATTCGTCCATTGCTCGAGCTTATTAATACGCTGCTGAATATCTGTATTTTGAATATTTTTTTGCATTTCTCGGTAACAATTTATTACCGGCTCATGAATATGCGAAAAACTACCAAACCGACTATCTGCATTCGAACGTGGGATCAATTCGTGGAATGATGCAATTTTATCCGCTAGCTTATCAATGCTCTTACCCTGTAGAGCACCTCTTGCGAGCAATCTATCCAGTTGACCATCTTGCGGAAACTGCTTCATTTTTACAGCGTATTCCACAACTTCACCCTTACCATTGAGTTGCGGACAATCATGACTCCCCGTTATCGGGATTACTGCCACATAATATTCTGCGGCTAATCTTTGGTTTAAGATGAGCTCTTGCTCACAAAAATATTTTCTCTGCGCTAATGTTGAAAAATTCAAAAAACCCATATCAACCGGTTTTTTTATCTTATAGACAAAGGGTCCGGTTAAAATCACCCAAGAAATATGCGTTTCAACAAGATCGATAGCTGTCACTTCATGATCGTATATTTCCGCATCCAGCATCGCGGTAATCCAAGTTTTTTTTTCACTGGTCATGACGCGTTTAGATTTTCGTCGGGATGACTTAACAACAAGACTTTGCTTGCGGCTTTATTCCCTCAATAGTGGCAGATACTACATAGTCAGTAACCTTATATCCTGGCGCCCAGTCTTGAATAAATTCTTTTGACTCGTCTTTAGGTTCGATACGCACACTGTCGAACCCCGCGTCTTTCAGCATGACTTCAAGCGCTGTTACCAACGAAGCATTCCCCATGCAACCGGCGATCAAAGCAGGATCATTTTTCATTGCATCAGGCATCTCTACGGTAGCAACCACATCAGAAATCGCTAAACGACCACCGGGTTTTAATATCCGGTAAGCATCTTTAAATACCTGGGCTTTGTTCGGCGAGAGATTGATGACACAGTTTGAAATAATAACATCCGCCGTGTTGTCTGCAATGGGTAGGTTTTCGATCTCACCCAGGCGAAATTCAACATTATTATATTTGCCCTTTTCCGCATTCATCCGCGCTTTGCTCAACATATCTGGCGTCATATCGATACCAATGACACGGCCTGTTTGCCCAACTTCTTGTGCCGCTAAAAAACAATCGAAACCTCCGCCTGAACCCAAATCAACGACAGTCTCTCCCGGTTTAAGCGATGCAATCGCTCTTGGGTTGCCACAGCCAAGACCCATATCCGCGCCGATTGGCACGGATGCCAAGTCAGCTTCACTGTATCCAATACGCGTAGAAATCAGCGTATTGATGGCAGCATCATCTGACACTCCACAACAACTACTTGCAACCCCAAATTCTGACGCTTGATTACTCGCTTGTGCCACTTTTGCGTAGGCACCACGTACATTTTGCCTATGCCCATCATGTTCGTGATGCTCCACTACATCGCGCGTTTCTGGGCCACAGCAACTTGAATTACTCATGTTTAAATCCTCTATTTTATCTACGGAACCTCTGATTAAGTCATCTCGCAAGCGTCGATATCTCTGCATTTGCTTTCGTTACACTTTGTTCTTGCTTTCTAAATAATCAAAACGTCGCTTGGTATATTTAAGATAGAGTACTAGGATCAAAAAAAAGTGCTAGTTTAGTTAATACCTGAGGCTCTACCCAACATTCAATATTTTTTCCACGTCGTTCCATGCTGACCAATCCGGCTCGATTCAATTCTTTTAAATGATGCGATAAGGTTGACGGCGCGATATCCAGGCCATCACCCAATTCACCCACACAATAACGCACTGCCTGCTCAGGACTGCATTTTGTTCCCGGCACACAACACGTCATTAAACGCCTGAACAACGCTAGCCGATGGGCATTGCTCAAGGCTTTAAAAACGTTCGGCAAGTCAGGTTCTTTTCTATAGTTCGACATATATAGAACTATAGAAAAGAATAAATGCCTTGTCAATTGGATTTGCGCGAAAAACACATATATCTGCTACTCCATGAACCTAGAATCCGCAGTTGATCGCTTCGAAAAGGCGCTATGCGCATGAACACATTAACTATTTGACTTCACCGATTGGGTGAGTCGCTACGGCCGGTAGAGTGCGGATTCTAGGATGAAGGACTCGTAAAACTAACTTTTTGCGGACTCCCGATAAACCAGCATATCCATCTCTACATTCTCTACATCTTGATGTGTATGCAAACGCTGAAGAAGCTGCATCATCTGTTGCTCGCTGACGGACTTTACGACGCGCAATACATGCTCTCCCGACGTAGTTGGCTGTACATACAACAACGGCGAACCAACATAATTAGACAGATCTTCGATAAACGCGGGGGATTCTGGATCTCCGATGGTGTCACCAAAATGCACGATAAACTGTGAAGACGATGGTCGCTCCCCTGGCGGAGTACATGCGATAGCAAATAGGCAAAATATACCTACTACTACAATCACACCTGTTCGCTGCCAATATTTCGTAGTTGAATTTGGGTAATTCATTGATCACCTCTTGTTGATCTATGGTGCTATTGATGCAACTTAGCATCTGCAGTTCGACGCGTTAGAGCATGAAACTCCGTGCTCAACTGCAGAAGTCTAAGCCAAGATAAGAACACAAAAAACGCCTGCGCACTGCGAATTATATCGTCCATGGATATCCGAAACCCATATTGAAAATGCGCGGTATTTCACAGATTTTAGACTTAAAAAGGCCCGATGCTGGACGCTGCAACAGCGCAAATTAAGCGATATTTATAAGCAAAATATTACCCGCTAAAATAGGCTTGTTACTTAATCAAGGTATTCATATCGAGTATCGGCATCATGATAGCCAGAACAATGAGCAGCACGGTTCCACCCATGATTAAGATCATTATCGGCTCAAACAAGCCCATAATGGCAGATAAAAATGTTTCCATTTCGCGTTCTTGATTTTCCGCGGCACGATCCAGCATTTCTTCCAAATTGCCGCTCGCTTCACCACTTGCAATAAGATGCATGGTCATCGGCGGAAAATAACCACTCGCTTCCAGAGAAGCACTGATATTTGCGCCTTCACGTACCCGCCGAGCGGCCTCTTCTACGGCATCTCTCATCGGTAAGTTTACCAGCACTTGAGAAGCAATGCGCATCGCATCGAGCACCGGCACTCCGCTCGCAGCAAGAATACTAAACGTGCGGGCAAAACGCGCTGTATCCAAGCCTCTGACCAATTTAGAAATCATCGGTATATGCAGCAACAATTTATGAAACTGCCGCTTAAAACTTTCATTTCTGAGCAAATAATTAAAACCGAAAAAAAACAATATAATGGCGACTAAAACAAACATGCCATAGGACTCCGCAAAATCACTAACAGCGATCAAGCCCTGGGTTAACATCGGTAGCTCTTGCCCCGTATGGGAAAACATTTCAACCACTTTTGGCACGACAAAGGTCAATAAAAGAATCACGATTAATATCGCGACAATCGATATGAGCGAAGGGTAAAGCAAGGCCAGCATCAATTTTTGCTTCATCGCTTGACGACCTTCGGTGTAATCGGCAAGACGTTCTAAAACGATATTCAAATGCCCTGAATGCTCCCCCGCCTCAACCGTGCTACGGTATAACTCAGAAAACACATGGGGATAATCCGCTAATGATTTTGCAAGGGAATGCCCTTCTAAAACACGTGAGCGCACCCCCATTATCATGTTTCTTAGACGTGCTTTTTCGGTTTGCTGAGAAACCGCTTTTAATGATTCTTCAATGGGTAAGCCGGACTTAACCAAGGTCGCAATTTGCCGGGTAATTAACGCAAGATCTGAGGCACTCACTTTGCCAAAAAATATTACATTTTGTTTTTTCCTTTCTTCGCGCTGCCTAACTTCCTCAACAACCAGCGGCATCCAGCCTTTATCCCGCAGCAATTGGCGAATTTGTCGCGGAGTATCTCCTTCGAGAACACCCTTGGTTTCCTTGCCTGACTGGTCTAAGGCCTTGTATTCAAACGCACCCATAATAAATCACTACTAATCAACCTTCACGAGTCACTCGTAATACTTCTTCCAGCGACGTTTCACCCAATAATATTCGTCGCATTCCATCTTGGCGTATGCCAGGGGATTTTTCTCTTGCGTATGTTTCCATCCGGTATTCACTTTCGCCATCATGTATCATGTTACGCATTTTTTCATCAACATCAATGAGTTCATAAATACCGGTGCGTCCTCGATAACCTAGATGATTACATTGTTTGCACCCCGTCGGGCTGTAAATCGTGGGTGGATTAACGGAATCAACACCGAGTTGTTTGCATTCTGCAGCAGTCGCAAGTGATGGTTTCTTGCAATTTGAGCATAATACCCTGACCAGACGCTGAGCCAACACACCAATTAAACTAGAGGACAATAGGAAAGGCTCGACACCCATGTCACGCAAACGAGTGACTGCACCAACCGCGGTATTCGTATGCAATGTCGACAAAACCAGATGACCGGTTAAACTTGCTTGCACCGCAATCTCCGCCGTTTCAAGGTCGCGTATTTCACCTACCATAACCACATCAGGATCTTGCCTGAGTATCGCGCGTAATCCACGTGCAAAGGTCATATCTACTTTAGGGTTTACATTAGTTTGACCAACTCCGTCGAGATAATATTCGATGGGATCTTCGACGGTCATAATGTTGCGCTTACTATTATTCAACCGCGTAAGCACTGCGTAAAGCGTTGTGGTTTTGCCTGAACCAGTTGGCCCGGTAACGAGAAGAATACCATGGGGTTTTTGGATAACACTATTCATCACCACCAGCTCAGCGGGATCCATTCCTAGTTTTTCTAAATCCATACGTCCCGCCTGCTTATCAAGCAAACGCAATACGACGCGCTCACCATGACCAGACGGCAATGTTGAAACACGCACATCAACCGCTCGCCCCCCTAAGCGTAACGAAATACGCCCATCTTGCGGTACGCGTTTTTCGGCAATATCCAATTTTGCCATAACCTTGATTCGCGAAACGATTAGCGAGGTAATGCCCTTTTTTTGTTCTAATATTTCAGTTAATACGCCATCAACCCGCATGCGTACAACGAGACGGTTTTCAAAGGGTTCGATATGAATATCTGAAGCACCTTCCTTAATTGCTTCGGTTAACATTGCATTTATTAAGCGTATAATTGGCGCATCATCGGCCGCTTCTAGTAAGTCTTCCGGCTCCCCAAGCTCTTGCGCAATGCTGCTAAGATCAAGTTCATCACCTAATTCATCTGCCATCAGCATGGCATCATTAGAACCTTGTTGATACTGTTTGGTTAGCTTCGCATCAAACGTTTCAAGATTGAGCGGTATTATTTTTACTGAGCTACCAAGAGAGCGTCGAAGTTCATTCAAAATCAACGGTTTCACAGCAGGGCCACAATATACTTCGATTTTATCACCGAGGCGCTCCCCCAGCAAAACCTGATGACGTTTAGCATAGGCAAAAGATAACTGACGAACGGCTTCTTGCTCTACGGGTTCCTGTTCCAGCAATTTCTGATCTATTGGTTGTTGTTCTGGTAATTCCTGATTTATCGATTCCGATACTACCTCACGCAATGATTCATGCAGACGAAGATCGTCTCCAGACTCAGCTTCCTTTTTGTTCTCCGGCATATACATTGTGCTGCTAATTGGCCTCACCCATTTGCTGTTGCAAAGCTTGTCCGGGATCGATCATTGATGTTTCCGGCATATATTCTTCAACTCGTGGCATCATTTGCATAATCTCTTCTTCAGTAATATCCCTTGCCCTCATTTGCTCATTGCGCATAAACTGATATTTGCTACCAGAAATTGCGGAACTAACTGCTGAGTCTCTGAGGATGGTAGGCCGTAAAAAAACCATCAAATTAGATTTCTCTTTTTCTACACGTTTGTATCGGAACAGAAAACCAAGCAACGGAATATCGCCGAGTAATGGAACCTTTTGCACCGTTTCTTTTTCATCATCCGTAAGCAAACCACCAAGAACAATAATTCCACCATCTTCGACCATTACCGAGGTTTTAATGTTGCGCTGACTGGTAACCAAGCTTGCTGTGCCCGCAATACCTGCGGTAATTGCATCCACCGATTGATCAATTTCAAGCTTAATGGCATCACCTTCGTTAATTTGCGGCTTAACCTTTAAACGTATTCCGACTTGCTTGGGTTTAAAAGTCGTAAAAGGGTTTGTCGCCCCATTAGGTGATTGGGTAAAACTGCCCGATGGTATCGATACTTCTCTACCAACAAAAATTTCAGCATCTTCATTATCCATTGTTACAATGGTCGGTGTCGACAATAAATTAGCCTCGCCCATTCCTGCCAACGCGTTGATCAACACCCCAAAATTCAAGGTATCGCTATTAAAACGCCCAACCGCCAAAGACATCCCTGGGGCCTGACCAATAGCCCCCAATAATGAAGTATCGGGGTTCGAGATCGCAGCGCCAAGCCCAGCGATGCTATTCGGACCGAAGTTAGTCACCCCAACCGGTAAATCAGAACTAGAGCCATCACCAAACCACTGAATCCCTAACTCACTCGTATGGCCAATCGAAATTTCAGCAATAATCGCTTCTACCATCACCTGTGCTCTGCGCACATCGAGTTTTCGAATAACGGATTCAAGCGAGCGATAAACATCTGGTGCCGCAGTAATAACCAGCGAATTAGTCGCCTCATCTGCTTGTATATTGAATGGGGTATTCCCTCTCGCTTTCGCTGCTCCTTTTTTAGCGCTTTTTGCTTTACTTTGCCCAACCCCGGTTAATACTGCCACTAAGTCTTTTGCTTTAGCGTAGTTTAAATAAATAACATGGGTGTTACCGGTCACCTCTGAAGGTGTATCGAGGTGAGTAATAATCGCTTTCATACCCAAACGTTGGGTTTTTTTCCCGCCGAGGAGTATCGAATTTGTACGCTCGTCAGCGACGAGGGTTAAAGCCCCCTTGCCTTTTGATTTTTTATTTTTTTGCTGCAAACTTGTCAATACACGAACAACTTCACTCGCCGATGCATGCGCCAATTGTACGATTTCTATTTCGCTGCCACTGGGTTCATCGATACGCTTAATGATTCTCATTAAGCGCTCTATATTACTCACCCG
>CAZWUO010000106.1:0-12283 GCA_964636675.1 uncultured Ectothiorhodospiraceae bacterium | reverse complement strand
GGGTTGCTGACGGCACCATCAATGAGCCAATGACCATCATGTTTCACCGGCGTAAATACCCCCGGGATCGCAATGGAAGCACGCACAGCATTGAGCAATGAGCCCTTTCTAAACCAAATTTCTCGGCCACTGATAAGTTCTGTTGCGATGCACCCAAATTGCGTGTCTAACTCTTCAATATGATTATCTCCAAGTTGTCTGCGCAAAAATTCGAACAGTTTTTTTCCTTCAATGAAACCGCCACCGGTAACCAGCTTTATATCTAAAAAGCGGAATATTTCCTTTTTATTGAGTCGTAAAACCCATTTTTCGAGCTTACCCAGTTCATTGCACGCGTAAGCTGCGCCGACAAGAGAGCCGATTGACGTACCCGCAATGAAGCTTGGTTTGATTCCCATTGCGTTTAATTCACGAATAACGCCTATGTGCGCCCAACCGCGAGCTGAACCACTACCTAATGCTAATCCTACGGTTGGTTTTCGAGGTCTGCTATTCAAATGAGTTTATTCCACGTTGGCAATAGATTCATGTCTAATCGATTGGCGTTTTTGATTGGTTTGCTGTTGGATGCTCGCAATGTCTTGCTGTTGTTGCTCAATTTTTCGTTGTTTTATCTTAATTTGCTCGGCTAGCTTGTTCTTCTCAGAAACCAGTGTTGTTTGCTTTTCTTGCTGTAGGAGAATTCGCTGCTTAAGTTTGGCAATATCATCGTCCTTTTTTTCGATAATTTTATTGCTTGTAGCAATTTTAGCATTTATTGAATTGTCTTGACTTTTTCTTAGAATTCTAATTTTTTCTTTAAGGCTGGCTATTATTTTTCTCTGTTTTTTATACGTTTCAATTTCATGGTTTAGGTTTTCTATGTCTTGCTCTTTGGATGCGATGAGTTTTTTATGTTTCTCTCGCAGAGCGACGAGAGAGCGACCTGAATTTTGCAGTGTGGATTTTTGGTCGATAATTTCTTGTTTTAGTTTTTCAAGCACGACATCTTTTTCGGAGATTTGCGATGTGTGAGCGCTGTTTAAGGACACGGATTGATGCGACATGTCTTCACTTATTATAGAGACAAGTGCTTGCAGTTGTTCGATATCTTTGTCTTTGTTTGTGATTTGTGTTAGGTGTTTAGTTTGCAGTGTTGCGATGGTGTTGTTTTTATCGACTAAGGCTTTTTCTTTTTCAGCGAGTGTATTTCTGATAACCGTCAGGTCAGAAGACTGGGTGTCTTCTAGAGATTCTACATGGGTGATTAAACGCGAAAGGCTTTTTTCTTTTTTGCTAAGTTGCGCCGAAAGCTGCTCGACTTTGGCCTGATATAAAGCATCTTTTGCGAGCCAAGATTTTTTTTCTTGCTGCAGGTGCGCATATTGTTGATTAAGTTCGGTGAGTGGGTCGTTAGTGTCTCTCACGTTGATGAGGGTATCGCGTAAGGCGATAATAAGATCATCTTGTTTGAGTAGTTGCATATTCAGTTCTTTAACTGAGCTAGCTAATAGCTCTGACTGGACTTCTATTGAGTTATCCCGAAAGTCATTTTGCTTTAGCGCACGAGCAATTCTCGTCATGCGGTATTCTTGATCAAGTACCACTTGTTCGACAGAGATAGTCATGCGGTGTGATAACGATGCAACCTCCTCGGTAATATATAACGCACGTTTGGCTGCAAACAAAGCTTGTTTTTTTACTTCGGCTACAATTTTTTCATTAAATACATTGTTTCTAATGAATTCTTCAGATTTTTCATAGACTGCTTTAGTCTCCGCAAAGGTGATTGGTGCGAGTGTGCTACCTCCTCGATATTGTATACGTTTGAGCAACTCGGCTGGCTCGTTCATGGCGTTGTGGATGATGGTCTTAATTTGTAGTTCATTTAAGCTTTTTGCGAATGCTAGGCGTGATTCATCCGCTTGTTCAAGTTTCCCATTTTCTATATTACGAATAATTTGATTAAGGCGTTCGGCTAGATTGCCATATTCAGTGCCATAAATTTTTTGTGCATTTAAATTTTTAAGTTTATTTTTAGCATTGATTTCGTCTTTTAGAATGGTTTTAACTTTACTCATTACCCTGTCGCCGTTTTTTAATACGGCCTCAGCAATGGCGAATTTGTGGATAATTTTTTCTTTAGGTTGATTTGTTGCGATGAGTTTTTTGGCTTCGGTTAATGTACTGTCTGCGAGCTCATAGTGTTCCGGGGCAAATACGTTAAGTTCGCGTTGCCTAGAGTTAATAAGTATGCCTTCCACTTTGTTAATGGCATCTAGTGTCGTCATATGCTGATATTTTGCTTTGTCTTCTGCTGTAGGGTGTAAAGGATCTTGGGCGACAGTTGCGCATGCGCTAAGGTAGCCGAGTATGCAAAATAGCGCGCTGTGTTTGAACAATTCCTTGTGCCAGTGCCTCGATTTCATTCGAAAATTCCTTGTTATATGTTTTATGTGGTGGGGCCAGATAGTATCATAGAAAAATCGATTGGGGGGTGCAAGAAAGCGCGTTTCTGGATGTTTTTACAGGGTGTGATTTACCCCACTGTAGGCATCATTTGCATGTCATATAATGTCAGGAAAATAATGAATTGTGTATAAATACCCTGTTAAAATCAAGAGATCCATCCGCCAAGTGTTAACAATGCGATAACCCCTACCCAAAGCGCTATTGTTCTACGCGCCATTGCGAGTGCAGAGCAAATAATCGTAGTTGCTGAAGACTCTTCATCTGCAGTGAAGTGTAGTGCGCCTATGCCGGTGCAGATTAACATGCAGTCATTGCTGTCTTTCCAGCGTGTATTACAGGTGAGTGAGGGGTTTTTTAATTGGGAGAGCGCTGCTACAAAATGTCCAACTACCGCATAGCTAAGCGAGACGAGATGCGCATTTGGCCAGTTGATGAAAAAAGCGAATTTTTTTGCAGCATGCTTGAAAGGAATATAGGTTTCATCGACATAAGCATTTTTTAAAGTGATGCTAGCGCGGAACAATACCGCGCCCGCAGGGCCGAGCAGTAAGAACCAAAAAAACACGCCTAATATGCGTTCATTTAGCGCTATGAAGAGTGCTTCGACAACGAGACTGGGCAGGTTTTTTTCATGGGTTTCTAAAATGTCTCTTTCGACGAGATTTTTTGCATATTCATGTGCCATAGGTATATTGTTTTTATTAAAAGCCTCAATAAAGTCTTTTATTTGAGTATAAAAAGATTTCGGGCCGAGGCAAAAAAATAAAGTAATCAAGGAAAAAGTGAAGCCGTACACAAAGGTTAATTGCTCGAGCTTGAAATGGATAAAGCCGATTAGAACGGGTAGCGGAATAACCAGTAGTAAGATCCCGCTAAGCCCACGAAATATTCCCCCCCGGTTTTGTATCCATAGGCCGGTTTTAACGAGCCACATCGTGTTGCGCAGTTTTTCAATTGGCCGCACATAGCGTTCGCTACTTAATAATATGATGATACAGATTAAGTTCATTTGTCGTGCAATAAGCTTGAGTGATTATATTTAAGGAACTAAGTGTAGCAAGTGGCTGGATAAATTGACATTTTTCTATGTGCCTCTAGGGTCTGTTGATGTTTGTCTTTCGTCACTGGTAAATCTTTTAGCCAATAAGTTGCTTAAATTGCCTCCAATCAAAAGCAGGGCCAGGGTCTGTTTTTCGATTGGGGGCGATATCTGAATGACCAACGACTCGATCTGTAGTGATGGCAGGGAATGCTCGCATTATGCAATTTGTTAATTGCCCGAGACGCTCATACTGGCGTTGCTCATAGGGTATAGAGTCGGTTCCCTCGAGTTCAATGCCGATTGAAAAGTCGTTACATCTCGAATGACCGCAGAATTCGGATACTCCTGCATGCCAAGCTCGTTCTAACACAGATACAAACTGGATCATTTCACCATTTCTTCCAAGCAGAAAATGGGCAGACACTTTGATGTTTTCTATTTGTGCAAAATAGGGATGCTCGTTGCTGTTAAGCCTGTTGCAAAAAAAATCAGGTATGTGCTGACCGCCAAACTGCCCTGGCGGCAAACTAATGTTGTGGATGACTAACAGGCTAATTTCAGTCTGTGCCGGCCGGGAATCAAAGTTTGGTGAAGGAATGATTTCTAATCCATTGATTATCCAGCCATTATTGTCTATTTCGGTAGGATGGTCGCGGTAATTTTTGGGTTGATTATTCATCGGTGCAAGGCTTTTATTTTAGTTTGTGATCAGGGTCACACTTATCTTTACATATCGGATCTTTAGCTTACCAGCCTAAGTCCGAAACACTTGTTAACTGAGACGGGTCGTATGTGTCAGTCCAATTTAAGCACAAATCGAGGAGTAAACACGATGAGAATAAACAGAAAATTTGCGAAAATGCTTATTCTATGTGCTTTGATGGGTGTTGGTTCGACTGCTTTAGCAGACGATTTTGCTGAAGGTGTGTATGCAGCGGAGCAGCGTGATTATTTGCATGCGGTTAACATATGGGAACCCTTAGCGCAGAAGGGGCATCCAGATGCGCAGTTTAACCTGGGTCTTTTGTATCACAGTGGGACGAATGGGAATGTTTATGAGAAAAAAGCAGTTGAGTGGTATCACAAGGCTGCTGAAAATGGACACCTGCAAGCTCAAGAATACTTGGCCGTGGGTTATCAAGAGGGTTGGTTCGGTTTAAAAAAGAGCAAGAAAAAAGCGACTTACTGGACTAATAAAATAGAGGAAAAATAATAATAATTAATTCATGTAGGCATGAATCAGGCGGCTTTGGCCGCCTTTTTTTTGTGCGATCATTATGTGACACGCGGGGCTTCCGCAGATCAATTTTCATTCATTAAATTAATCGTGGTTTTGGAGGCTTGGCCACGGGTTTCCCTCACCAGCTTAGGTACGAGATACCCCGGTAGTTCTGCTTGCATTTTGTGCGTAATTTGAACAGCTGTTTGTTCTGGCAGATCAAAGTGTGCTGTGCCCTGAACTTTGTCCATTAAATGTAAGTAATAAGGTAGGATGCCTGCGGCAAATAATTTGTGACTTAAGCGACATAAAATTTCGGCCGAATCATTAATGCCTTTTAATAAAACGCTTTGATTCAGCAAAGTTATGTGGTTTTGCACAAGCTTTTTAATGGCGATATTGAATTTGTGATCTATTTCGTTTGGATGGTTAACGTGGACTACAAAGACTATTTTTTTATTGCTCGCCCTGAGTATTTTTATGAAGCCTTCATTGATTCGTTGGGGGATGACGACAGGCAACCGTGTGTGAAATCTCAAAAGTGTAATTTGCTCTACGTCATTGATGCGATTCATTAACAAATCAAGCCTGTCGTTATTCAGAGACAGGGGGTCTCCGCCGCTCAAAATGAGTTCATTGATGCTTGAATCTTGCTCGACTTTGGCAAAAATATGATTTATTTGCTTGTTATTTAGGCTGTTTTTTTGATACGGAAAATGTCGCCTAAAGCAAAAACGGCAATGAATTGCACATGAGGATGTGCTGATAATGAGTGCTCGCCGGCGATATTTTTGGATTAAGCCTGGGGTGGAGGTTGCGTGCGTGTCCCCAACAGCATCCATTGTGAAACCCTCGTTGTGCACAAGTTCAGAGCCAATGGGCAGTACTTGCTTTAGCAATGGGTCATCAATGTTGCCTTTTTCCATTTTGCTTGCAAATTCGTAAGGGACACAGAGAGGAAAGTCATTATGAGCTTGCTTGGCGGCGGGAAGGTGTTCGCTGGGTAGGTTAAGGTAGTCAAATAAGGTTTCAGGTGAACGTATTGCCGATGCAAAAGACTGTTGCCAATTATACGCATCGCGAATAAGCGGTGTCGATAAAATCATGTGTTAAGAAGCTCCTTTCCAGCGGTGCTGAGTACATCATCAATAATTCAGCTTTGCGTAGACTCGGATATGAGCCCACGGTATCAATGTGCCATCGTGGCTTAATTCAAGGTATCATATATAAATCGAGGTAGTTTTTAAGCTGCGCAGAGTGTGCAGGGATATTTAGTGATTACAGTTTTTAAATGAGGGTGTCATGGCGTCATATAGTACTAGCGAATTTCGGTCAGGTCTAAAATTTATGTTAGACGGTGATCCGTATAATATTGTAGAAAATGAATTTGTAAAGCCGGGCAAAGGTCAGGCCTTTAACCGCGTCAAAATACGTAATCTCAAGACGGGCAGAGTCGTAGACAAAACTTTTAAAAGTGGTGAAACGGTTGAAGCTGCAGATGTTGTTGATACAGAATTGCAATATCTTTACTCCGATGGAGAGTTTTGGCATTTCATGAATCCCGATAGTTTTGAGCAGGTTGCTGCGGATGAAAAAGCTGTTGGCGACATGGTGAAATGGTTGAAGGAGCAAGATACTTGCGTAGTCACTTTATGGAATGAGTCTCCGATTAGTATTACACCCCCCAATTTTGTTGTGTTGAAAATCACTGAAACAGATCCCGGTGTTCGTGGTGATACGGCGAGCGGTGGGGGTAAACCCGCAACATTGGAAACAGGGGCGGTGGTGCGTGTGCCTTTGTTCATAGAAACTAATGAGTTGATCAAGGTCGATACGCGCTCCGGGGAATATGTGAGCAGAGCAAAAGAGTAAGTCCGTTGTTGTTCTTAGCGGGAATCCTGTTGTGAAATCAGAGGTAAATCAGAATTGGCGTCCGACTGCGTCGATGGAGATACTGCGTCAACGTGCGGCATTTATTAAAAATATACGTTTGTTTTTTGAGCAAAAAAAGGTGTTGGAGGTAGAAACACCTTTACTTGTGTCACATCCTAATCCTGACGCTCATATCGAGCATTTCTCAGTAGATTTGAATCCTGATCTCTTCTTGCACAGTTCGCCAGAATTGACGATGAAGCGTTTGTTAGCTGCGGGTAGTGGGCCCATTTTTCAGATCAGTAAGGTTTTTAGGAAAAATGAACGTGGGCGTATCCATCACCAAGAATTTACGATGCTTGAATGGTATCAGCCGGATATTACCTATCATGAGCTAATGGATGAAGTGCATGAATTGTTAACATTTGTAGGCATTGAAAGAACGTCGACGAAATTGACATATTTAGATGCATTTATGCAATATTCTGGACTTGATTTAACGCAAGCTGATGCAGAAACCATCAGGAGATGCTTAGATCGTTGTCCGCATGACTTGGTCGGTTTTGCTGCCGATGGTTCAGTTGATATAGATACCTGGCTTGATATCCTATTAGCTGAAAAGGTAGAGCCGCATTTAGGTCAAGATTGCGCCACGTATTTATACGATTATCCTGCTTCCCAAGCAGCCATGGCCAGGATTAGGGATGGTGATTATCCCGTAGCTGAGAGATTTGAATTGTATTTGGAAGGGATGGAAATCGCCAACGGATATCAAGAATTGACTGATTATACCATTTTAAAACAAAGGTTTAATGGGGTCGCAATGAATGATGCAAGCTTCACGCATGACCTCGATCCACGGTTTCTGTCGGCAATGAAGTATGGTTTGCCGGAATGTTCGGGTGTTGCGATAGGTCTAGATCGACTGTTTATGGTGTACTCTGGATGTTCGAATATTAAGCACGTAGTGTCGTCATAGAGAGACAGTGTTGTGTGCGCTAAATTTCTCCAATTACCGCATGCTGTGTCCGTATCCCGTATTGTGTTTGGCTAAACGCTTGTGTCATCAGTGTTTCACGGCTGTCGAAACTTTTTACATGTTTTGTTAACACGATCTTAAATATGTGCTCGAAATCCATGTTTTGACTCTTATCTTATTGTTTGTAAAGAAAAAAAACTGCGTGGTCTGATACTTGCTCTTACTAGTCTATTATAATAATAAAAAACTCTGTAGAGTAGTGTGAGTAGGCAATGAAGTATGCCTGAAGGAAAGAAATTAAATCCTGTTGAGAGTGAGGTTAATATGGGAGTTCCGAAACATCAAGAACAGCGCTGGAGTCAACGTCGCGAGATTGAGTTAACAGTAGTCGTTTTTTGCGAGGGTGTGCGTCTGGCGACGTGCCGTACTCAAGATGTTGGTTTGGGTGGGGCATTTGTGTGTATGGATATTAATAAGCCGAGTATGGACTCAGATGTTGATCTGTTATTTAAGCTTGAGGGTCACGGTCTATCGCCTAGAACGAATAGAAAACTGCGTGCAAAAGTGGTGCGCTATACCAATGAGGGCATAGGGCTGATGTTTAGAGACTTTGATACCAGTTCCTTTAGAACCTTGCAGGAAATAATGCGTGCCATACCTGTGATGGCTTAAGATTTATCATTTTGCAGGCTGCTCTGTGCATCAACCGATTGCAGGCAGTGTTTAAGTGGCGTTATTAATATTGAGCGCACCTATTTTTTCGCCCATTTTGACTGTTTTTCCGTTGGTTAAAGTGGGTGAAAGATTTACCTTCCCTTGTTGAAACAATAACACCACGGTTGACCCCATATTAAAACGACCGAGTTCATCTCCTTTATTGGCGATGAAGCTTTGCTCGTCTTCTGCGTATTTCCAATGACGTATTGATTTGGCATAAGGTGGGACGACTGTTCCAGACCACATCGTATCTATGCTCGAAACAAAAATTGCTCCTACCATTACGACTGCCATTAAGCCCGCAGGGGTTTCAAAAATGGCGGAAACTCTCTCATTGCGCGCAAAAAGCCCGTTGACGGTTCGGGTTGTCGCTGGGTTAACGCTGAATAATCTACCGGGTATATGCGACATTTCGAGTAGTTTTGCGTCGATTGGGCTGTGAATTCGATGATAGTCTTTCGGTGATAGGTAAATAGTGGCGAAGCTGCCATTGTTAAATTGCTCGCAGATCAAGTCGCTGGTGGCGAGCAATTGCTGTACGGTAAACTTTTTGTTCTTTGCTTGAAAGATATCACCGTCGCGGATGGTGCCAGATTGGCTCACCGTTCCATCAACTGGGCATGCGATGTCTTCGGCTTCATCCGCGATAGGGCGTACCGAGGGCTTGAGTTCGCGGGTGAAAAAAGCATTAAAAGTAGCATATGCTGCCGCTTTTTCTTCACGTGCTAAGCGCATGTCTACATTGTATAATTTAATGATTTTATTGATTAAAAAGTTTTTAAGTACCGGATTGCGACTGCGCGTAATGGCATGCATTAGTTTTGATAAACTATGTTGTGGTAGTACGTGCTGAGGAATTGATTTGATATAGTCGTAGAGGCTGGTCGTTTGTTCCGTATCTGCATCGTCGTTGTTATTATTAAGCTTTCTGTGGTCAGTGTTCATTTTTTTACCTTTGTAGAATTTTGAAGCTTTGAGTTTTAGGGGCTTATGCCCAATATGCCGACATACATCAATAAATAGTATTGAGGGTGTATTACCTTACTCAGTAGAAGAGAGGTCGTCCGGGCGATGGATTATCCCATAAATGTTTTGGAAAAAGCGACATGATAGAACAAGATGTTTATAGCTTGGCCTGTAAATTGGGGCAGCTGCTCGATGCAAATAAAGTGATGTGCGCAGTGGCGGAGTCGTGCACTGGGGGGTATTTGTCAAAGCTGATAACGGATGTGCAAGGTAGTTCAGCATGGTTTGATCGCGGCTTTATTACCTATAGCAATAATGCGAAGCAAGAGATGTTAGGTGTACGAGCCGCAACACTTGAAAAATTTGGTGCCGTGAGCTGTGAGACGGCTAGGGAAATGGCGGCCGGTGTTTTAACCCATAGTAATGCGCAAATTAGTGTTGCAATTACGGGTATAGCTGGCCCAGATGGAGGCAGTCTTGACAAGCCTGTAGGCACGGTTTGTTTTGCCTGGGCCGTGGTTGATGGAGAGTGTTCGCATGAATTGACGCGATTCAAAGGGCGTCGGGAAGATGTCCGTTTACAGGCTACCGCTTATGCGCTAAGTCGCTTGCTGAGCGTGCTTAAGAGGTATTGCAATAGTGATATATAAGTTGTTTGGAGTCGATTCATAATGGTAAATAAATTTAGGGCTTTAGGTGGTACTGTGTATTTATATAGTATATACTTTTTGTGGTCGAGTTTGAATTCACAAGTAAACGTCAAGTGGTGTAATTGCAATGGATGAAAATAAAAAACGAGCATTAAGTGCGGCCTTAGGGCAAATCGAAAAGCAATTTGGCAAGGGTTCCGTGATGCGCATGGGCGATGGCAATGCGATTCGAGATATAGAAGCAATATCAACGGGTTCTTTAGGGCTTGATATTGCGCTTGGCATTGGTGGTTTACCAAAGGGGCGTGTTGTCGAGATCTATGGCCCGGAGTCTTCGGGTAAAACCACTTTGACCTTGTCTGCAATTGCGCAATCGCAAAAAAACGGAGGCACAGCTGCTTTTGTTGATGCAGAGCATGCGCTTGATCCTATTTATGCACAGAAACTCGGGATTAACATCGACGATTTATTGATTTCTCAGCCAGATACCGGTGAGCAAGCCTTAGAGATTACAGATATGCTGGTACGCTCGGGCGCGGTAGATGTTGTGGTCATCGATTCAGTCGCTGCATTAACGCCTAAAGCAGAGATTGAAGGTGATATGGGTGATCATCACGTTGGCTTGCAAGCGCGCTTAATGTCCCAGGCTTTGCGCAAATTAACGGCAAATATTAAACGTTCTAATACCTTGGTTATCTTTATTAATCAGATCCGCATGAAAATTGGTGTTATGTTCGGGAGTCCTGAAACAACCACGGGTGGTAATGCGCTTAAATTTTACTCATCTGTTCGTTTAGACATTCGGCGCACAGGTGCCATTAAGAAAGGCGATGAAGTCGTTGGTAGTGCAACCAGGGTTAAAGTGGTGAAAAACAAAGTGGCCCCACCCTTTAAACAAACTGAATTCGATATTCTCTATGGAGAAGGTATTTCCCTGCTAGGCGAAATTATAGACCTCGGTGTGCGTGAAGGATTAGTGAACAAAGCCGGTGCCTGGTATAGCTACAATGGTGAACGCATTGGACAAGGTAAAGAGAATGTCCGCAACTATTTGAAAGGAAATCCAGCAATGGCAGAAGAAATCGAAGCTCTCCTTCGAGAGCGTTTATTACCATCGCTGGCTACAAAAACTGAGGGAAAAGCCTCTCCGGCTGAAAGTGAGTTGGCCGAAGCATAAGTTTTTAGAAAAAATGTAGTATGCAAAGACCTGTCAAGTTACTTTTTGACGGGTTCTAAGGGCTAGTGGGTGATAACTCATTGGCCCTTATTTGTTTATTGTCCTGGAGGCTAAGGGTTTTAAGATGAAGCATGCACAAACTTGATGACTTAGACTGCGCAATACAGCAAAAACGAGACGAAGATAAACAGATAAAAACCGTCGTCTATCGTTTATTAGGAAGGCGCGAGTATAGCCGCTGCGAACTTGCGCGAAAACTGCTGTACAAGGGCTTTTGTGAGCAAAAATTTAATCCTGTATTAGACCAATTTACGCAAAAGAATCTCCAGTCTGATCAGCGTTTTGCTGAGGTTTTTTGTCGGTTTCGTGCGGGTAAAGGCTATGGCCCGTTTAAAATTGAGTCAGAATTGCGCTTAAGAGGGGTTTCTGACGAGATAATCGCGCAAACACTGGACTCTGTAGAACGGGATTGGTATAAAACCGCGAAAGAGATTATAGAACGGCGTTTTGGGGTCGAAAAAGCAGTAGATATCAAAAATATGAGTAAACAATGGCGCTTCTTGCAAAATAGAGGATTTACTCCGGATCAAATAAAGATGGCTATTGAATATCCCAAATAATTAAACTGAGTTGATTCAATGAAAGTTTCTGAAATAAGATCTGCATTTTTAGATTTTTTTAAACAGCGTGGACATGAAATAGTTGCTAGCAGCCCTTTGGTGCCAGAAAACGACTCTACCTTGCTATTTACCAATGCGGGCATGGTGCAATTTAAAGATGTATTTTTAGGACGTGAAGTTCGTGATAATCATCGGGCCACCAGTTCCCAGCGTTGTGTGCGTGCAGGTGGTAAACATAATGATTTAGAAAACGTAGGGTATACAGCCAGGCATCATACTTTTTTCGAGATGCTTGGGAATTTTAGTTTTGGAGACTATTTTAAGCAAGAAGCTATTGCCTATGCGTGGGAGTTTCTAACCAAGAGACTTGGTTTAGCGCCGGAACGTTTGTGGGTCACTGTGTTTGATGAAGATGAAGAATCAGCAAACATTTGGATAAAACAGATTGGCGTAGACCCGGCTCGACTTTCGCGGATTGGTGCAAAAGATAATTTTTGGTCTATGGGTGATACGGGCCCTTGTGGCCCCTGTACAGAGATATTTTATGACCACGGGCCTGAAGTGGCCGGGGGGCCGCCCGGAACGCCTGA
>CAZWUO010000105.1:0-12307 GCA_964636675.1 uncultured Ectothiorhodospiraceae bacterium | reverse complement strand
CGTCATCGCCCAGATGACATCTTTCCAATCACGCACATTAATATCGTCATCGGTCACAATCACAAATTTGGTATACATGAATTGACGCAGAAAAGACCACACACCGAGCATCACTCTCTTAGCATGACCGGGGTATTGTTTATTAATGCTCACAATGGCAACACGATACGAGCAACCTTCAGGTGGTAAATAAAAATCAATAATTTCGGGGAATTGTTTTTGCAAAATAGGCACAAAAACTTCGTTCAAAGCAACGCCTAACACCGCAGGCTCATCTGGAGGACGCCCCGTATACGTTGAATGATAAATCGGATTATCGCGAAAAGTAATGCGCTCAACCGTAAACACCGGAAAACTATCGACTTCATTATAATAACCCGTATGATCTCCAAACGGACCTTCCGGTGCCATCTCATCGGGATAAATAAAACCTTCCAATACCAACTCCGCACTCGCCGGAATTTGTAAATCAATGCCCAGACAGTTTGCCAATTCAGTCTTTGAGCCGCGCAACAATCCCGCAAAAGCATATTCAGATAACGCATCAGGCACCGGCGTAACCGCGGCTAAAATCGTTGCCGGATCCGCGCCTAAAGTCACCGCGACCGGAAAGGGCTGACCCGGATTCTTTTTTTGGAACTCGCGAAAATCCAAAGCCCCACCACGATGTGCCAGCCAACGCATAATCACTTTATTTTTTGCAATCACTTGCTGACGATATATCCCCATATTCTGGCGATCTTTATATGGCCCTCGCGTCGTCACCAGCGCCCAGGTAATCAGCGGCCCGGCATCTCCTGGCCAACAGGTTTGAATCGGCAACATGCTTAAATCGACATCGTCACCTTCTATCACGTTTTGCTGACAAAGAGGCTTGCGCACCATTTTAGGCGCCATGCTCAATACTTTTTTATAAATAGGGAGTTTATCCCACGCATCGCGCATACCTTTTGGCGGCTCGGGCTCTTTGAGCACAGCGAGCAACTTGCCTATCTCACGCAAGGCCGTGGTATCTTCCGCCCCCATACCCAGGGCGACCCGTCGTGGGGTGCCAAATAAATTAGCCAGCAAGGGTATTTTACTGCCCTTAGGCGATTCAAATAACAGCGCCGGGCCTTCTGCACGCAAGGTTCGGTCTGCGATCTCGGTAATTTCTAAATAAGGATCAACGGTCACCGCCACGCGTTTTAATTCATTCTGCTTTTCTAACTGTTTAATAAAATCCCGTAAATCAGTGTATTTCATTCTAGTCTCAATTTATTTAGATACGGCTTGGGATTATACCGGTGTCATTAGAACTTCGCATCACTCAAGCGAGCCTCCCTAGTTGAGCAGTGTTTTTTAAACCTGTTATACTTGCTTTTGAAAATCAAGTATAAAAATATAGAGATTTCATATACCATTGTTTTTAAGGAATAAAAAAAATGAAAACACCCGTCTCAGCACCTGATTATTTCACCCTATTAGACGCTATCACGGATAACGATATGACACTATTTCAGCGTTTAATCAAGGACGCGAGTCCAGTTGATTCAAAAGGACGTTATCTACATTGGGATAAGTTACGCCACCTATCTCCCCCAGAGGGTTTAAGTAGTGAACAGTGGTGGTTCAGCATCAAAACAGCTCGAATACAATTGTATAAAACACTTCCGTTACATGACAAACAGCGTAATCCCATCAAGTTTGCGACTCCCGATAAGGTTTTAGAAGAGCTACACTGGCTGGATCGCTATGCCACCGGAAATATTCAGTCCGATGACGCCATCACTAATGAGCAAACGCGCAACACCTACCTTATTCGCTCACTGATTGAAGAAGCCATTAATTCCAGTCAGCTTGAAGGTGCTTCAACCACTCATAATGTCGCTAAAGAAATGATTCGTCAAAACCGGACACCAAACGATACCAGCGAGCAAATGATTCTGAATAACTATTTGGCAATGCAGTTTATTCGAGAAATCAAAGACGAAGAGCTGACACCATCCATAGTATTCGAACTACATCGTATCTTAACTCACGATACCCTCGATAAAACGGTCGTAGGCCGTTTCCGCACTGAGTCAGATGAAATACATGTGGTAGATAATGCTACGCAGAAATATTTGCATACCCCCCCACCCGCCGGACAGCTGCCAGACCGATTGCAAGCCTTATGTGATTTTGCAAATCACGCAAACAGTACTGAATCCACGGGTGTTTTTTTACATCCCGTAATCAAAGCCATAACACTGCATTTTATGCTTGCGTATGACCATCCATTCTGTGATGGCAATGGACGAACGGCGCGCGCATTGTTTTATTGGTCTATGGCTAGACAGAATTACTGGTTGATAGAATTTATTTCCATTTCAAGGGTAATTAAACAAGCGCCAGCACAATACGCAAATGCATTCTTACACACAGAAACGGATGACAATGATCTGACTTTTTTTCTGATTCATCAATTGAGCGTTATTCATCAAGCCATAGATGCGCTGCATATTTTTCTCAATAAGAAAATGCACGAGGTGAATGAAGCAGAGCGACTATTAATGGATAATCCTCGACTAAATGGTAAATTAAATTTTCGACAATTGGCCTTGTTACGTCACGCGCTTAAACATCCACGTTTCAGTTACGTGGTACAGGAACATCAGCGCACACATGGCATTTCCTATGACGTAGCACGCAAGGATTTATTACAAATGGCTGATACACTGAATTTATTGATTAAAACTAAACAAGGAAAACGTTACTATTTTGTTGCTCCAAATGACCTAGAGCAACGAATAGCTAGCTGAGGAAGAGAAATACTCACGCGGCCTGCGTTTGCACTCTGTAAGGCGTCTCGGTAGACTGTGAATCATTTAATCAATACAAATTGTGGGACACATTATATGGATAGACGTAAGTTTTTTAAGTCCGTTGGAGTAGGCTCCCTGCTCGCGGGAGGCACCCTAGCGGGCGCCAGTAATGCATTCGCAGCACGCAAAATCAAGTGGAAAATGGTCACCACCTGGCCAAAAAATTTTCCGGGGCTTGGCACCGGCGCCAATAACTTAGCCAAACTGATCAATGAGATGAGCGGTGGACGGATGAAAGTCAAAGTTTATGGTGCTGGCGAAATGGTGCCTGCATTTGAGATTTTTGATGCGGTATCCCGCGGCACCGCTGAAATGGGCCATGGTGCCGCGTATTATTGGAAAGGCAAAAGCGAAGCCGCGCAGTTTTTTTCTGCAGTGCCTTTTGGATTGAATGCACAAGAAATGAACGCCTGGTTATATCATGGCGGAGGTATGGAATTGTGGGCAGAAACCTATAAACCTTTTGGACTTATCCCCACGGCTGCCGGTAATACCGGGGTGCAAATGGCAGGCTGGTTTAATAAGGAAATCAATTCTCCCAGCGATTTAAAAGGCCTGAAAATGCGCATCCCTGGCCTCGGTGGTGAAGTACTCAAACGCGCGGGCGGCACACCGGTTAGTTTACCCGGCGGAGAAATTTTCACTTCATTAAAATCCGGCGCCATTGATGCCACCGAGTGGGTAGGCCCGTATAATGATTTAGCGTTTGGACTGCACAAAGCGGCAAAATATTATTATTATCCGGGCTGGCACGAACCGGGCACGACCTTAGAATGTTTTATTAATGAAAAAGCCCTGAAAAAACTACCTAACGATTTGCAGACCATCGTCATCCAAGCCTCACGCATTGCGAACCAGGACATGCTGTCCGAGTATACTGCCAGAAATAATCAAGCCCTGAAAATGCTTACCGGAAAACATAAAGTGCAATTAAAGGTCTTGCCCAATGATGTTTTAACCACCTTACGTACCTTATCGGATGAGGTCATCGCAGATGTTGCCGCCAAAGACGCCCAGTCAAAAAAAGTATTTGATTCTTTTACAGCCTTTCGAAAAAATGTGATGGCCTGGCACGATATTTCAGAACGCGCGTATCTTAACGCAAGAAAGCTATAGCTGTCAGTATTATGGATCGCCGAAATTTTTTAACAACAGGAAGCATTAGTGCAGCAGGGTTAAGCGCTGGCGTAACGAGCAGCCAAGTGTTCGCCGCAAAAAAAATCAAGTGGAAAATGGTCACCACCTGGCCAAAAAACTTCCCGGCACTTGGAACCGGAGCAAATAGACTCGCCAAACTCATCAACGAAATGAGCGGTGATCGCATTCGAATTAAAGTTTATGGTGCCGGTGAACTGGTTCCAGCATTCGAAGTATTTGATGCGGTTACCAAAGGCATTGCCGACATGGGGCATGGCGCTGCACTTTATTGGAAAGGTAAAATACATTCCGCACAATTTTTTACCGGAATTCCATTCGGATTAACCAGCCAAGAGATGAATGCATGGCTATACCATGGAGGGGGCTTGGAACTTTGGCGAGAACTGTATAAGCCCTTTGGGGTTGTTCCCTCGCCTGCAGGCAATTCTGGTGTGCAAATGGCAGGATGGTTTAACCAAGAAATAAATTCCATGAGTGACCTCAAAGGCCTAAAAATGCGCATTCCTGGAATAGGCGGTGAAGTACTGCAACGTGCTGGCGGCACCCCTGTCACTATTCCTGGCGGAGAAATATTTACCGCCCTAAAAAGCGGCACCATCGATGCCACTGAATGGATTAGCCCGTATAACGATCTCGCATTCGGTTTTCACAAGGCCGCTAAATATTATTATTACCCCGGCTGGCAAGAACCCGGCAGCACACTAGAATGCATTATCAATGAAAAAATATTAAAAGCTTTACCCAAAGACTTGCAACACATCGTATTGCAAGCCTGCAAAGTTGTAAACCAAGATATGTTAGCTGAGTTTGTCGCCAACAATAGCATTGCCTTACAAACCCTAAAACTAAAACACGGAGTACAAGTAAAACGACTCCCTGATTCTGTTTTAAAATCTCTTAAAAAAATTTCTGCGACAGTGATTGAAGAAATGCTGAATGAAAATCCAAAGGCAAGAAAAACTTATGCATCTGTGCGCCAGTTTCAAACCCAGGTCATGCCGTGGCATGAGATATCCGAAACCGCATTTTACAACGCAAGGCGTCTTCCGCATTCTACATAAAACTGATATTCTAGGCGGTACGGATTATCATTCTATAACCACACTTATTGCATAAGACTTAAATCAAAAACACTAAAATTTGTACGACATTCTTTTAAATTCATTAAAAAAGGTCTGCCTAAAATGAATAAATTGAAAGTAATTTTACTGCTATTTGTCGCTATTTCCGTGGCTGGATGCGCCACGAGCATTAAGCTTAAAGTCAAACGATCACCTGATTCAGAGACGGGTATTATAAAATAATCGATGGTAATAACAAAGACGCTACGATTAGAGGTAATATTTTCTACGATGTTAAAGACCAAGGTTCAGAAAAAGAAACAAAAGACAAAGACGGCAATGCCATCAAGTCGTATGCAATAAAACGCAGTGCTGACGTCAGCGTAAACTTCACCGTAGCAGACAAATCAGGGTCTATCATAGGTTCTTCTGAAGTCTCTTCAACAGTTTCAACAAGAGCCTCGGGTAAAAATAGAAACGACGCACGCAGAGGACTCAAGAACTGGGATCAACTTGTCAAACAAGCATTATCGAAAACTCATAAACCGTTCATTAAAAAAATTGCGCCTTATTTTGTTTGGGAAAAACGAACTTTGGAAAAAGGTGATTCTGACTTAATAAAAGAAGGAAATAAAGCAGCCTATAAAGGCAATTGGGAGCGCGCAGTCACATTATGGAACGAAGCCAAATCTTCAGGTATCAAAGAAGATGAAATTGCTACAACCTATAATTTAGCGATATACGATGAAGTCCAAGGGCGCCTTGAACAAGCACTGCAAAAATTTGAAGCAGTATATGGCTCAAGCGGTGATGCAAAATATACAATAGACATTGCATCCAACCGAACGTCGAATTCAAGAAGACAGAATGTTGCGTGAATCTGCTAAGTCACGCGAAAAGAAATTATAACCTCGAATTCAAAAAGGTTAATAAGCCCAACACAACGACAGTGCCGCCGAGCATACTCGCGACTCGTAAGAATCAGTTGACAACAATGTCCCAAACCGCGTCCTCATAACCCGGAACCGAAATGGTAACGGTTGTGCCGCCTTGTGCAATACCTTGTAAATAGAAAACAACTCTGTCCGCACCTTGCACCAACTGAACGGTCGTTGAAATGCCGTAGACACCTTGCTGCGTATTTGAAACTTGAACAACAGCACCTGAAGCAACGGTAATCGTAGCGTTTGTTAATTGCGGGGTAATGGTATCAAGGTTGGCACGTTGATATACACCGTCCTCTCCCAAAGACAAATTAACAGGACTCGGTCTTGGCATCACTTTGGCTGTATTCACGGTAGCAACAAAGCTATCGATGGGATTCGTTGCGGAGATAAATCCCTCGGGTTGACTCAGTGTAACCGTTGTTTCACCCGCAGACTGCGGATCAAACTGGGTGCCACCGTTATTTTTCCCGCTTTCAATGGTCACGCTCGCACTGGTTAGGCTACCGATATTGTCATCGTCTACCGCCAGCGGTATTTCCACTGAGATACCCGGGCGAACGACTTGTGACTGAAGGGTAGCGCCATTCTCATTGAGTAAATACGTTGTTATCCAAACATCAGTATTCGCGGACAACGTGGTGGTATTAATCCCTGAGGTCGAAAATCTCACGGTCGATTCCATAACATGTAGCGAAAACGTTGCATCGTTATAACCCGGTATCGAAATATTTACCGAAGTGGTTCCGGTAGCAAGTCCGTTAAACCATAGGGTGGGAGCCCAAGGCGTATTTGCATTGACCATCACACTGGCAGTTTCCCCACCGAGCACATTTTTTTCGGCCGAGACGACCGCCAAGCTTGCGTCTGCGATGGTCACCGTCATCTGCAAAGCCTCAGGCGTAACAGCAGCCAAACGATATCTTTTCTGCAGCTGTAGATTATTACCGAGGTACTCATTCGGGGAAACGAATATATCGGGCGCAGAAACCGTGGCAACAAAGCTATCGATAGGATTCGTTGCGGAAATAAATCCTGCGGGTTGACTCAGTGTAACCGTTGTTTCACCCGCAGACTGCGGATCAAACTGGGTGCCACCGTTATTTTTCCCGCTTTCAATGGTCACGCTCGCACTGGTTAGGCTACCGATATTGTCATCGTCTACCGCCAGCGGTATTTCCACTGAGATACCCGGGCGAACGACTTGTGACTGAAGGGTAGCGCCATTCTCATTGAGTAAATACGTTGTTATCCAAACATCAGTATTCGCGGACAACGTGGTGGTATTAATCCCTGAGGTCGAAAATCTCACGGTCGATTCCATAACATGTAGCGAAAACGTTGCATCGTTATAACCCGGTATCGAAATATTGATCGTGGTAGTTCCGGTAGCGAGTCCATTAAACCATAGGGCGGGGGTCCAAACCGTATTTGCATTGACCACAACATTGGCGGTTTTCCCACCGAGCACATTTTGCTCGGCCGAGACGACCGCCAAACTGGCGTCTGCGATCGTCACCGTCATCTGCAAAACCTCGGGCGTAACAACATCCAAACGATATCTTTTTTGCAGCTGTAGATTATTACCGAGGTACTCATTCGGGGAAACGGAAATATTAGGCACGGTTGTCACCGTGATATCTGCTGTAGCAATAATATCAAGCAAGGAAGCGAGCACTTGGGCTGACCCAAGCGCTTGACCCGTGATCGTAAACGTTGCCTGGTTTTGCCCTTGTGGAATTTTGACCGTGGATGGCGTTACCAACAATACATCTGGGTTTGAACTTTCAAGCTCAATCGTCGCCCCACCCGTGGGTGCAGCCGCGTCTAAAGATAATGTTAGGCTTTTAGTCCAACCTATTGGCACTGATTCTGTTATCGGAGTTATCGCTAAACTTGTCTGCACTTTTGCATTTCGATTATCCGAACCGTAACCGATAGCAGTGACTATTATGCTAGCATTGCCAAACCCAACACCCGTGACTTGCGGGTTATTCTCAGGAATCACTTTTCCTTCGGCGATACTGACGGTGTCTGTTACCGTTGCGATGGTGGGATCTGAGCTGCTAAAGTTTAGCGTTATTCCTCCGGGGGGTGCTTCTTGACTTAAACTCACCGGTAGACTGAGTTGTTGCTCTATTGCTAGCACAGGAATGCTACCAAGATTAAGCAGATTCCCAGTAACGTATACCGTGGTAACCTGGGTTGCGATCGCTGTCGTATTGTTGATGTTGAATAACATCGCCGTGATATCTGCATCACCTAAGGCATATCCGCTAACCTCAAATGCCACCGTTTGTTGATCTTTTGCTAATTCAACGCGGTATTCTGATACATCCGCTATTACGGCATCAGATGTCGATAAATCAATGCTAAAACCAGCAAGTGGTGCTGGCGCTGAGAGCGTTACTACGCCATTAACCTTGCGATCCAAGCCAATGTAATCACTATCGAGTTCGATTAATAAGCTTGGAACAGCGTCAATGATGGTTAGCATCGCTGTACTCTGAGCACCCAGCTTTATACGACTATTTTCAATTAAACTAATCGTTACCGTCTCATCGGCTTCTACATCAAAATCGGAGATCGCAAAGATGGAAATATCGACAAAACTTTGCATTGCTGGAAGCGTAATTGATGTGACGATGTTTTGGTAATCGACAGCATTCTCAGCCGTTCCACCTAAGGTAAAATCAAGATCCAGTGATTCTGTAATTGCTGCACTACGGCTTATTCGAAAAACACTGGCCTGCGCGCTCGTTTCAAGCAGTTCATTACCGATCGCGCTAACCGTGAGGATTGGGACTACCGGCGCGAGTGCTTCAAGTTTTAGGGTAACCGCTTCGCTTTGCTCCCTCGCATCAGCGACGATAAGCTGTACAACATAGGAGCCCGCAAGATCGGGGGTTAACATGTTGATGTCTAAATCAGTATAGTCTAAGGTCGCTGCGCTGCCTTCTGGCGCATAAAGTAAAGCCCAGTTATAGGTCAAATCATCAGCATCATCATCGATTGATGAACTCGCGTCTAAGCTAAATGTTTCGCCGATATTGATGCTTAATTCTGTTGCGGTGGGAACGGCTTCCGGTTTGGAGTTTCGGGTTGATATTTTAACGACATCCGGTTTACTCGTACTGCTGTCATCACTGACCGTCAGTTGGACAAAATATTCGCCGACGCCTGTCATCTCTAAGCTCGGCTTTTCTGCGTCAGGATTGAATAATTGAGCACTGCCTTGCGCCGGTGCGCTGACGAGCAACCACCGATAACTCAGGTTATTTCCATCGACATCAAATGATGCACTTCCATCGAGTTCCAGCAGACTGCTTGAACTGACGGTTTGATCTTTTCCGGCATTGGCAACAGGCGCGATATTATTGCTATCGATGATGACCGTATCTGCGACACTTTCACCATCGCTGTCGTCCTTGGTAATGAGTTGAACGACATAGCGTCCTGTGATATCGGGGATGAAAGAGGGGCTTAAACCTTGCGCATTCTGCAGTAAACTTGTGCTTGTTGCGGGTTTTTCATTAAATGCCCACTGATAGCTAAGGCGATCACCATTTGGATCGGTTGAACGATGCCCGGATAGAGAAACGACCGAATTGATAGTAGATACCGCATCGTATCCCGCGTCAGCCAGCGGCGGTAAATTGCCGGTAGAAAACCTAACAAAATCCGGTTCGCTTTGACTTTCACCATTATCAACAATGAGCTGGGCGATATATTCATTTTCTAGATCGACCTCAAACGAGGGTTCAAAACCTTCTTCTTGTTGGAGTTCTGCGGCACTTGTTTCGGGCTTTTGCACGATACGCCATTGGCGTTTTATGGGTTTATCTTGTGGATCACTTGAATATCGACTATCGAGATAAACCGTTTGTCCAAGCTTGATGCTGCGATTGTTTCCCGCATGCGCAATGGCAGGAATGGAATCCTGAGGATCATCGATTACGTCGTCGTCCTTGGGATCATCAATTACATCGTCGTTATTAAGCTCATCCGTCGATGTTTCTACATCTGAGCAAATGACGACCAATGAAGAAATATTGGCTTTGTTAATAACCCCCTCTGCATAATTAAGATAACATTCTTGACCCTCGGGAGATTGCACCACCGATAAGCTGAAAGTCTGCCCACTGATTAATGTATTGGATAAAACAAAACTACCATTTTTTTCAAGTTCGAATGTTTCTTCGCCATTGCTAAGAACGACTATTCCCTTTAAGCCTATGATTTGCCCGCCTAAATTAAATGAACTTTGATCACTAGCGGTTGCCGATTTTGCGACTAAATCATCTGCTGGAGATGAACTGGAATCGAATAAATTGCAAGCAGCGAGAAATGCAATACATAAAATAGCAAGAACGAATAAACCCCAAAGACCTTTTTTTTGCTTCCAATTTAAAGCCATTTCACCATTCCCTTTGCTATTATTGATATTCATCCTGAGTGCGGGCGTACGCCATTCCAGGCAATGCCTTGAGACCTAAGGTGGACAACGCCTGTCACATAAAAAATTATATTATTATACGGCTCACACTGGAGATAGGAAGTTTAAAACACACAATAAGAAGAATTCAAAAATATTCAAATTTCATATACAAAAACGATGTTGCTATCTCAATTTTTGAGGAGGCTATAATAACCAATTCCTCCACTAATAAAATTATCGAAACCCCATAAACCGTTCATTAGGAAAATTGCACCTTATGCTATTGGGGAAAAACGAACTTTGGAAAAAAGTGATTCTGACTTAATAAAAGAAGGAAACAAAGCAGCCTATAAAGGCAATTGGGAGCGCGCAGTCACATTATGGAACGAAGCCAAATCTTCAGGTATCAAAGAAGATGAAATTGCTACAACCTATAATTTAGCGATATACGATGAAGTCCAAGGGCGCCTTGAACAAGCACTGCAAAAATTTGAAGCAGTATATGGCTCAAGCGGTGATGCAAAATATACAATAGACATTGCATCCAACCGAACGTCGAATTCAAGAAGAATGCTGCGTGAATCTACCAGGTCACGCGAAACTATAATCCCCAATTCCAAAAAGCTGACTGGAGGTTGAAAAATAACGATATTCATTGTGCTGAAGAAATGAAACGTCAACAGACCCTAGAGTATAAATTCTCAAGTTTTTATTAATTTACAATCTCGCTGCGGGAAATATCACCCTTCATTAATTCATCACTTTGACATGCCAAAGGTTTTGCGCCAATGCCATACACTGTCTCCGCATAAACGCCCGCGACGACGAGTGAGGAAAAAGTTAATAAGCCCAACACAACGACAGTGCCGCCGAGCATGCTCGCAACTCGTTGCTTCATACTAAAATGTGATTTTACAGAATAAGACATTGTTATACCCATACCATAATATGTTCATAATTTAAGAGCAATAACAGCGAGGAATTTAAGTCCCAAGCAGGCTCTTCATCACCCTCTCAACACTGAAGAAGGAGAGCATCCGTTTGCATAAATATAAAGCCTAAAGCTTGTGGGAAGATTAAATAATGAATAAAATGTCAAATAATCACTATCGCCACGATTGATTCGATACCACACAAAATAATAACCTGTTGATATATAAATAAATTTCATATCATTCAGAATATTAGTCAAAAAAGGGATGCGCCCAACATCCAAGTTAAGACTGCAAATTAGACGATGTCACTGGCTATCAGCGATGAATCCAACAACATAGAAAGCTATCTGTTACACATCGGGGTTTTGTTGGCAGGGGGACAATTAGCAGATGAGCAGATTATTACCGGCTGGTATTATCCATCTTTCGATTATGGCTTTGGGGCATTACTGAGATATCCCATTTCGGATGCCAGTGGTATCGATTATTTACGTTTTTCAATAGAAGAACGTACGCCATTTGGCAACCAATACAAGCTTAGCTTTAGGGAGTTTGACAAAAAAGGCATGACTAACCTCACGCCTCACACTTCCCCATCAGATACACCGGCACCCAATCTTTCAGGTAAATATTCTATGCCGTCAGCGACCATTAATGGTGATGTGCTTGTTGCTTATTCTACAGGCTCTGTCAATCACTTTGACGCAGCTTGTGCTCCCGTTAATCAGTGTGAGTCTCTTAAGTCCGGCATCTATCTGATACGTTCGGCGGCAACGTCAAAGGTTAATAACCCTAACGAAGATATTTATGCGGTCAGAATTATTACCACGCCGCCAAAACCTTTCACAAAACCGATTAACATTGCCAGAGATATACCCGTGGCGTTATAGATTTAGGCCTTATTACACGCCCTATTCCTTCCATG
>CAZWUO010000104.1:0-12308 GCA_964636675.1 uncultured Ectothiorhodospiraceae bacterium | reverse complement strand
TCATGGAAGGAATAGGGCGTGTAATAAGGCCTAAATCTATAACGCCACGGGTATAATAAGGAATATCAGTATTGCCAACTATTGGCAATAATTATTATATCGTCATTAATAGAGGTTTTCAGAGTGATATTTTCTGGAAATGCAGCTCACCAACCATGTATTATCAAAAAATTCTGATAAAACATGTGGAGTTAACATGGTAATCCGCCCTATCTCTACTTAATCACTTTTTTATGCGTGTGCGTATTTGCTCACGTTGGCGATCAAAAATATACTTCGTTAATGATCGTCGCTCCATCTCTAAAATATAAGGGAATTCCACGCCTACCCGGTGCATTTCATTTTTATCGAGTTTTTCAACCCGCGAACGAACCACTTTTCCAATGGTCTCGATTCCTAGCTTGGCCCCCATAATGACCATTTTCAACAAAAGATAGCTGCCTTTCGCCAATGGCTCTGGTGCATTAAAACTGATTCCACCTTCACTAATGTCATAAGTACTCGTGGCAACATTATCGATGCCATTTGCGGCACTTCGAAAACGCTCAAATGCTAGCATTCCAACGAGCAAATCGACTTTTCTATTCAATGTTTCGAGATATTGCACCGCTTCAGGTATTTCAGAACGCATGCCAATCGACGTAGCACGCAGTTGTTGATTGTATATTTCTAAAGCAAGATCAAAATCATCATCTTTGGGCACATAACGATTATTCTCGGTCAGCATTGCTTTAACTTCAGATTTAGACAAATGCCTATATTCAACATAAACTCTGTCTTCTAAACGATAAAAATTCCTACGATCATCATCTTCATTAATTCTGTCAGACATTCCGCACGACCACTCAGAGAGAAATAGAGTGAGAAAAGCAATTTCCATGCTGTATTACAGATAAGAGCTGCTAAGAAACACTAAAGTAACGCCTCACATGTAACCGTCTTCCGCTGCCTCCCTAACGATGCAGAAAAACGCCTATGCTTTTGCGGGTTCTTCGCTAAAAAGTGGCTTAAGGACGGCCGGCTTAGCATTTTTATTCTCGCCAATGCGCAATAGGCTCGGTAATAGAATCAGGGTAAACACTGTGCTCACACTCATCCCACCCACAATGACCACGGCAAGACCACGGTATAGCTCAGTCCCTGCGCCCGGCACGAGCAACAAAGGCAACATACCAAAAATACTGGTCATTGTGCTCATCAAAATAGGGCGCAACCGTAAACGCACCGCTTGCTCAACCGCATCTCGACGATTAACACCTTCGCGTTCAGCAACTCGAGTTTGATGCACCAATAAAATCGCATTATTAACCACTAAACCCAATAGAATAATAAATCCTATCATGGTCAGCAAATCCAAGTGCTGCGCACCCCCAATCCACGAAGAATTAACAATGTTTAATGCAAACACTCCCCCGATGGTCGCCAACGGTATGGTCAATAACACCAGCGCACTATCCTTAAATGAACGAAACAACGCACTCATTAATAAATAGAGGATCACAATGGCAAGCATAAAACTACTCAACATACTTTCCAAAGCAAGCTCTAATTTATCTGCTGTTCCGGAATAACTAATATCACCATCTTCGGGTAATAAATCAATCATTCCCGGTTCTACTTTTTCGCGTAAAACCTGAATCGCCTCCTCCAACGACATATTTGTGGGCGGCGTTACCTGCAATGTAATGGTGCGCCGACGATTCATTCGACGAATTTGTTCCGGCCCTGCGGTGCGCACAATATCGACTAACTCTCCGAGTGGTAACATGCCAGCATCCGGAGTCGCCAGAGGAATAGCTGCCAGATCTTCAGGGGTTCCCCATTGCTGCCCGCGCAGAATCACATCTAAGCGTTGTTCACCATCAAAATAATCGCCCACATATAAGCCGTCACCTAAAGCACGAACGATTCCTGCCAATGCTGTCCTATCCCACCCGGCCTCGGCGATCCGTCGCTCATCGGGAATTAATTCTAATTCCGGGCTCGCCAAATCCAAGCCCGGAAATGGACGCACTGAAGAACCCGGTAACACACTTCTTATTTGACCAAACCCCGCTTGCGCGGCCAGCAGCAAAGACTCGATATTGCTACCTTGAATATCAATATCAATGGTACTACCGCCACCAAAACCACCAAATAATGAAGACCGTTTAGCAAATGCCAACGTATCGGGAAATCCACCAATCACTTGGTTGACCAGCGGCACCAATTCGTCTGTACGACTGGGGTCTTGTGCGCGTACTCCCATAAACGCACCGCCACTAAAGACTACAAAAAAATAATTCAAGACTTTGGGTTCTTGCTCTCCGTCTACATAGGGCTGCATACGTTGGGCAACGACTTGCCCCATTTCTTGCTCTAATGTGTCAATATTAATGCCGGGTGGCGGCAGAATAAATGCGAATACTAAGTTACGATTTCCTTGCGGGAGATAATCGGCTTTTGGCAGTAAATACACCGCCGTTGCCAGCGGTGCTGAAATTAAAAAAACAATCCATAAGCCACGTCTTGTCGTCGTGTTGGTTAATAACATAATGATACGAGTGATGTTATTCCACCAATGAGTATGAGGATCAACACCCGTTTTATTACCCAACCATTCCTGGGCACTCGTCGGCAACACAGTAACTGCCACAATCAGGGAAAATGTAATCGCCACCGCAATCGTCAACGCAAGATCTGCGAACAATTGCCCCGACTCTTCTTGGAGGAAAACAACGGGTAAAAATATCGCAACTGTTGTTGCCGTTGAAGCCAATAATGCCCCCCATACTTGCGACGTGCCTTCTTTAGAAGCTTCATGCGCACTGCGACCATTTTCGCGTAGACGTACAATATTTTCGAGCACGACGATTGCCGCATCGAGCACCATCCCAACCGCAAAAGCAATACCCGCAAGTGAGATCACATTAATGGTTCGCCCAAATGCATCGAGCACAATATACGTTGTAAATATTGAAACCGGTATCGCTAAGGCAACCATTAAGGTCGCCCTGAATTTACGCAAAAACCACCACAACACCCCAATGGCAAGCAATACACCCATCACAATATTGCTTATGACGAGTTCTATGGATCGGTTTATATAGAGCGTTTCATCATAGACTTGCTCAAACGTAAGATTTGCACGTTGCAATGGACCGGCACGTAATTCATCCGCCGCCTGCTGCAAACCTGCCATGACTTGTAAAACATTCACCCCGGTCTCGCGATGCGCATTAATCGCCATTGATAAATCACCATTCTGAATCACAAAACCGCTGCGATCCATGTAACTTATCTCAATATCAGCAACATCATTTAAGCGTACAGGATTCCCATCCCGCCACTCCAACACCATCTCACCCAAGTTCTCGATATCAAATTTTCCAGAAAACCGAATTGTATAGCGGCGCTTACCAACATCTACCGTGCCGCCAGAAACGTCCTGACTGCCACCTGCAATTTGTGCAATCTTGGGTAATTGAATATCTAAACTCGCTGCTTTATAAGGGTCAAAAGTAATTCTAACTTCGCGTTGTCGACCACCCCTAACCTCTGACAAAGCCACGCCCGGAACTCGCTCGAATCGGGACTGAATAACCTCTTCGGCAAAAGTCTGGTAGCTCGCGATGTTTCTTGCATTTCCTGTATCCGGTTTGAGAATAAACCACGCAATGGCTCTGGAATTACCACCAACACTACTAATCACCGGTTCTTCCGCATCTTCAGGATAAAATGGAACCCGGTTTAAACGATTTAATACTTCCAATAAACCTCGCTGCATATCCATGCCCACAGCGAAGGTAATCGTCACCTCACCCTGACCACGCCGCGCTTTGGACAAGAGATCCGTCATACCCGGCAAACCACGCAACACCTTTTCCTGAGGCTCTACGATTTCCGATTCGATCTCCTCAGGTGCTGCGCCACGCCAGTTTGTCTTGATCGTAATTTCGGGTTTTTCTACTTCAGGAGTTAATTGCACAGGCAAACGTGACAAGCTAATCACGCCAAAAATAATTGCCAGTAATATAGCAACAATGACAGCAACGGGATTGCCCAGTGAAAGGCGTGTAAGATTCATATTCGCTTACGCACTTTTATGACTCACTCATTTTGATCTGCACAAATGCACCGGGGCGCAACCTTTCACCACCGCGGATCACTATCTTATCTCCCGCTTTAATATCACCTTTAACTTCAATTAAGCGACCACTTGCGATGCCTGTTGTAATGTTAATTTTTTCTGCGATGTTGTCTGCAGTAATTCGAAAAACCGAGATTCCCGTATGCCGCAAAACCAAGGCATCACGCTCAACAACGACTACATTTCTAAATCGACCGATAGGCGCATCGATACGTACTACTTGTCCGGCTAACCAACCGGTAGCGGAAACTTTAAGCCTGATTTCGTATAAATGTGACTGCGCATCACCGACGGGTACTAATGTGCTCACCACACCATAGAACCGTTTTCCATTGCGTTGAATACTCAGCCGATCAGCCAGGCGCAAATTAGTCATCGACTTCTCTGACACTCTGGCAACTATTTCCAATTGATCAGGATTAGATAATCTAACAGCGGTTTCCCCAACCCCAATCCATTCCCCTGCGCGCTTTTCGCGTGCCGTTATCACTCCATTGAAAGGTGCGCGAATGATATAACGCGAGAGTGTTTCCTGGTCTAATTGAATTTTAGCTTTAATCAGCGCGAGTTCGGTCAATGCGATATCTTTATCAAGCTGCAATTTATCGAGCTGGGTTTTGGTCGAATGATCTAATAATGCCAGTTCTTTAAATCTTACCAGTTCTTTTTCGATAAAATTTAAACGTGATTGCTCGCGTTTCAGATTTGCGCTGTTTTCAGTCGCCTTTAACTTGTATAGTTTATCGTCAATATGCGCAACAGGATCACCTTGCCGCATAATAGTACCCGTCTCCACCACGTTGATGAGCCGACCTGCGACCTCCGCAGGTAATACCGCTTCCTGTCGACTAATAACGGTTCCAGGCACCATGACCGTGGGTGCCAAATAACTGAGTTGAGCCTCCGCGATAACAACCGGTGAACTACGCCGTGGTTTTTGGTCTTTTGCATAGACACTAAAAGTCACACTTAGAATACAAATAGCACTTAACCAAGTATTTTTGTTCACCGAAAAAATAAAACACTGTTTACTCACTCACAAGCCTCTTAACTGCCAGACTAAAAAATATTTAAAGAACCTTTGCGCGGAAAACATGCATAGCACAAAGACCTCATCATGTATATTCTGTTATGCCATACTATGGAGAAACAAAACAGCGATTTATTCCAGTACTATTGCAGTCCACAAGAAAACGGAGGACTTAAGGATGTGGTTCGCGAGAGTAACCGTAGCAGCGGTCATAGAACAAGACGAAAAATTCCTCCTCGTCGAGGAATTAATTCAGGGAAAAAAAATGTTAAATCAACCCGCTGGACATCTGGAAGATGCTGAGACTTTAATGGATGCGGTTATCAGGGAAACACGTGAAGAAACGGCCTATCGTTTTGTCCCCTCTTACATTACGGGCATTTATCAATGGAAACATCCAGTAACCAATGAAACTTATTTACGGTTTGCTTTTTCGGGAAAAGTGGCAGACCACAATGCTAATCAAGCATTAGATCAAGGTATTATTGCGGCGAAATGGATGTCTCTAGCGCAAATTATGGCCCATAAAAAAAGCCACCGTAGCCCCCAACTTGAGCTTTGCATTACCGATTATCTGGCAGGGGAAAAATGGCCACTCTCGTTAATTACCCAGGTGAATTATTAGGGTCTGTTGACAATGCACTAGAGATCTCTGATTAAGTGAGAGAGTGAGATACAAGGCAAATTGAAACGAAGCAGTTTACGCGCGCGAAATGACTTAATCAGAGGTTCTCTAACTATCCGCATAAAAATGCGAAGCCTGCATATTGAGCAATCTATCATGCCGAAACTGCTTTTTTAAGAACTCAATTTGATCCATTAATATTCGACGATTTTTTAACGCCAGATACTCTGCTGGATTCGGTACAAACGGAATCGCGAGCAGCTGCAGACGAGCTTGCTCTGTCGTACGCCCCCCCTTGAGTCCATTGCAACGTTTGCACGCGGCAACTACATTAGTCCATATATCTTTCCCGCCTTTGGAACGCGGAATAATATGATCTCGCGTCAAAGCACCATCCGGAAAAGATTGACCACAATACATACACATACTGTTGTCGCGACGAAATAATTCTCGATTAGTAAGATGCGGGGTTTGTCGATACATGCGTTTTGACATGCTATTGCCGTATACCGCGACAATTGAATTTACCGTAATAGAAGAATGCTTTCCGGTTAAACGGGAAATACCACCTCTAAATGAAAACGCGTGCTCACCGGTCTCCCACGCAACTTGGCCTTTTACATAGAGACAAACGGCCTCTTCCCATCGAGTCCATGCGACAGGAAAACCAGAAACATCCAAGCGTAGAATATAAGGTGATTTGCTCATTAACATTTAAAACCCTTCCTCCAAGGTCTCACCTGCTATGTCATGCAAGGTCATTAATAACACACAAAATACACCTTATCTAGTTGCAAAAGTTCTACCAGTTAAACCATGACAAAAAAAAACGCCGTCATATATGACGGCGTTTTTTATATCAAAATTGCTTTATTTTTTAAGAGCGGCTTTTCATAAACCGGTGATTACCGATCTCTCGCGTCACTTCTTTATGTTTACTCCAACGTGGATCGGCCAATTTAGGCGCATAATAATGAAGCGCACCATTGGTTAAATCTAACGCTCCATTACTCAAATCTTTATAAGTAATGTATTTAGAGTGTACAAACCCCGCAATTTTCTGGGCTAATTTCCAGGCTTTTGTATCTTTTGGACGATCGCTTCGACCATCATGAGTCCAGCTGAATTGACGACGCTGCCACACCACTTTGCATATAGAACTCGGGTATCTTTTACTAAGCACACGATTCATGGTTACCATAGCCACAGCAACTTGGCCAACGGTAGGTTCTCCGCGCGCTTCAAAATAGATATTCATCGCTAAGCAACGACGTTCTTGGGCAGAAAGATCCTGAGCAGCTAACGCGTCATTACTCGCAAAAACGCTGCTTGCAAATAAAAGAGCAATTAAATAAAAAAATCTCATTGTTAGCTACACTCCTTAAAAAGGCCCAAAAACACAAAAATCACGTTATGCCGTGATTTACTTGAACAGCAGATTAACTGCTAATCATTAAATTCACTTTAAATACCGAAAATTATTTATTTTACTCAAAGGCAATGCCTGCAATGACATGTAAAAAAACCCGACAAAATGCAAATATAAGTCGGATCAGCACTGCCCTCGAATAATAAACTCCCACTTTATGTTATTATTATTATTAAAATGTCGCACTATAAGTTATTGTTTTTTATAACATATAGTCTAATCGTGTCGCCTTTTCAAGACGCTCTGGGACATTTCCCGCGAATCATAAGCCATTTCTCAAATAATACCAATACTTTTCGAAAAAAAACTTGACAGGAATGTTAAGTTTTTCGACAAACTTTTTAGAAAAAAATCACATGTCTACCGGGTATTGCAAATTCCTAGAAGGACAAAAATAGCAGTAGCAACCAATGAATTTTCCGAGTACGCGCATTAAGGCCTACTTTCCAGTTCATCCCAACGCTCATAAGCTAAGGCCAATTCCCTCTCTACGGTCTCCAGTTTTTTATAAATTTCTAAAGAATTGCTACTCTCGTGAAAATCTGCAGCTGAGCTTGTAACATGTAAAGCTTGCTGTTGTTGTTCTAAGCGCTCAATTTTCGCGGGCAATGCGTCTAATTCTTGTTTATCCTGGTAACTCAATTTAGCCGTGTTGTTAGATTCTGGTTTTTCCGTACTAGTTCGTTGATTAGGGTCTAATCCCGATTTTTGCTTAAGCGTTTTCTGCTCTCCAGCTTGATGATTGGTTTGCCGCAAATAATCTTGATAACCACCCACATACTCGTGAATATTTCCAGTGCCATCAAACACCAAGGTGCTGGTCACCACATTATCCAAAAATTCCCGGTCGTGGCTTACTAAAATAATCGTGCCTGCATATTCCACAAGGAGACTTTCCAGCATTTCCAGGGTCTCTATATCAAGATCATTGGTCGGTTCATCAAGTACTAACACATTTGCTGGCTTGGTAAACAACTTCGCTAACATTAAACGATTACATTCACCACCGGATAAAGTACTTGCCGGACTGTGCAAACGCTCGGGGTCAAACAAAAAATCTTTCAGATAACCAACAACGTGTCTGCTCCTCCCTTGGATAGTGACAGTGTCACTACCCTCCGACACATTTTGCACAACGCTTTTCGTCTTATCCAATTGCTCACGCTGCTGATCAAAATACGCGAGATTCATTTGAGTACCTTGGCGTACCGTACCTGAATCCGGTTGCAACTTGCCTTGTAACAAGTTTAATAATGTACTTTTACCGACGCCATTCGGACCAATCAAACCAATACGGTCACCACGCACTACCTCAACCGAAAAATGATTGAGCAAGGTGTTTTTTCCATACGCAAAACTTATATCATCTGCTGAAAAAACAAGCTTCCCCGATTTTTCCGAGCTTGCAACAGACAACGCCACATTACCAATCGTTTCTCGACGCCCAGAACGGGTTTCACGTAAGGCTTCTAAACGTCTCACCCTTCCCTCATTCCGCGTACGTCGGGCTTTTATACCTTGGCGTATCCACACTTCTTCTTGGGCAAGCCGCTTATCAAATAATGCGGCATGTTCTGCCTCTATCGCAAGAAACTCTTCTTTCTTCACTAAATAGTTTTCATAATCGCCGGGCCAAGATGTTAGATTACCTCGATCTAACTCAATAATTCGGGTTGCCAGTTTTTTTAACAGCGCCCTATCATGGGTAATGAATAACAAACTGATATTCTGGCTCAGTAAAAAATTTTCCAGCCATTTAATCGCTTCTATATCCAAGTGATTTGTCGGCTCATCAAGCAACAGCAAATCCGGCGAACCCACTAAAGCCTGTGCTAATAACACACGCCGCCGCCAACCACCTGAAAGTTCACAAACATTTTTTTCCGCTGGTAGCTCCAGCGTCGTCATAATCGTTTCTATTTGCTGCTGCATCCTCCAACCGTCTTTCGCTTCCAGTTTTTGTTGCAACCTCGCCATATGATCCAATAAACTTTCAGAATAATCCGTTGCGAGTCGCTGGGTAACATCGTGATAATCTTTGATAACGTCCGCTAAATCACCTAATCCATCGGCAACCACATCAAACACTGATCGTTCCTCATTAAGCGGGACGTCTTGTTTCAAGCGAGAAATACGTATACCGGCATCAACCCATACTTCACCATCATCCGCCTGAATTTCTCCATCGATAACCTTCATCAATGAAGATTTTCCGGTTCCATTGCGCCCAATAAGGCAAACCCGCTCACCAGGCTCGATGACTAAATTGCTTTTATGCAGAAGAGGATGATGGCCGTAGGCCAGGGAAACATTGCTTAATCTTACTAATGACAATTTATGCTCTCGGATATCTTACTAAGGGAATAGCCGATTATCCTAGAAAAACCAGTGGGGCGCTAATATATATGCGCAATGAAGACATGGGGGAGATAGGAGATACTCTCGGGTAAACTACACAAAACAACTCTCACGGGTAAAAAAGCAAGAGGCGGGTGCTCCGCAGGAAAGTAGAATTTTACAACTTATTGAAAAATATTCAATTCAAAGCACTTTTTACACTTTAAACTGCCCAGATATTTCCCTAAGTTCATTCGCTAAAACGACTAAATCTTGACTTGCTCCAGAAATTTTATTTGCAGCTTGATCAGAGGCCTCAGATAAACTGGTTATAGCGGCTAAGTTACGATTAATCTCTTCGGCTACCGAACTTTGCTCTTCAGACGAACTTGCAATCATTAGGTTCAAATCAGCGATCGAAGATACCGACTCCATAATACTATTAAGAGCATCTTCTGCTTTTATCGCACTCTCAACGCTACCTTCTGCGCGAGATTGCCCTTCAGACATTGCTTCAACAGCATTGTTAGAAGCACTTTGCAATTTTTCGATCATGGCCTCAATTTCTTGGGTGGATTCCTGAGTACGACTCGCAAGATTTCTAACTTCGTCCGCCACGACCGCAAATCCTCTACCCTGCTCGCCCGCACGTGCCGCTTCAATCGCCGCATTCAAAGCCAATAAATTGGTTTGCTCAGCGATGCCTTTAATGACATCTAACACGCTACCAATGTTTTCACTGTCCTGCTTTAGCTGTTCAATCACTGTTGCAGCATTCGAGATTTCACTTGACAATAAACCGATGGACTTTTTATTGCTAGCAACCACCTCTTTTCCAGCCTGGGTACTTTCATTCGCTTGATCAGCCGCAGCAGACGCATCTGCCGCATGTTTCGATACTTCAACCACAGTTGCTGCCATTTCATTCATCGCAGTCGCCACTTGGTCTGTTTCCGTTTGTTGCCGACTAATATCTTGTTTTGATTGCTCGGTTATTGAAGCCAACTCATCAGCCGACAGCGTTAAGTTACCGGTTGATGACTGAACGCTGCGGATCAGTGCGCTCAATTTTTCCACAAATAAATTGAACGACTGGGAAAGCTGGCCAAGTTCATCTTTGCCATTTACCGGCAATCTAACCGACAAATCGCCATCTCCGTGCGCAATGTCGTCCATCATATCAGCCATGCGTTTTATAGAACTCACAATTTGTTTTACGACAACAAAATAAGCCAGCAAAGCAATAATTATCGCAATGATACCCACTGCCAAGGTAGAAATAAGTGAATAATTTTTTATTGCCGCCATATTAGCGGTTTCATTTGAAATTTTTGCGTCGCTTATCTTCTCCATGCCCTTGAGAAAAGACAGCAGCTGTCCCGATTCACGATAGAATTTTTTGCGTATTATTAAAGAATCCGACTTACCGTTGCTCGCCTCCGCACGAATTTTTGATAAATAGGAAACTTTCACATTATTAAAACTTGCTAACTCGGTTTTTAATTCCTCAGCTTGTTCTGGGGCAAATAAACCGGTCGCTAACATCTTATTTAATGCTTCGTTAGCGACTTGCTCAGTCTCTTTTACACGGTTTACTAATTCCTTACTGACGCCATTGATCTCCATGTCCTGAATCAAAATAATTTGATCTTGAATAGCGATCATCCCTTCCATTGAACCTTCCAGAGCATTCCATGCAGGGCCTGAAACATAGTTAATCATTCCTGTTAATATGCGATTACCAACCAATCCAACCGTGCCACTTAAGGCCAGCATTACACACATAATAATGGTAAACAGCCCCATTTTTTTACTAATAGTCATAGGTATACTAATCCAAATTTTCCCTAAATCGCATTCAACGTTTTTACTACTCTAATACTGCTCACACCAACGAATAGCAGTTTTATCTATAACAAGTTTCGTCAAGTTAACGCAAAAACTTTAACAAAACGATAACATTACAGGCGGATAAACCAGTACCTAAACGACCTCCGGGAATATATACCACTTGTATTATGCGTCAATTTATCGTAGTTTTTGCAAATTTGCCTAAACACTAGGGTCTTAGGGTCTGTTGACGTTTAAAAAATCGATCTATTGGTACCCGAAACTAAAAAATGATAGGATTCGACCCGCTTTTTTATTCGGCAAAGATAGACAACTAAAATAAATCCTTAAGGATTACGAGTTAAATCAAGCAGCAAATTAAAGATGATATAAGAAGAGAATCGAGGCCTAATTTATTATTATGAAACACGTTAATTTATCATTAGTTAAGTTTTTTCAGTTTTGTACGATGTTTTTTTTTATTTTTATCGTGTTATTTTACTTCGGCACCTTATTGCTTTTACCGCTAGCCACTGCTTTATTTGTCAACACACTGCTCGAATTCATGGGTTTAAACGGAGTCTTTGCCACGTTTATATCTATTCCTATCGCAATATGGTTAGGCTATTGTCTTTATCAAATATCAGGCTTATTTCAAACCATCCTAGACACGGGTACTAAATTCATTCAATTGGGTCTCGCACAGAATAAACGCTTCGAATCCATTGTAGACTCAGTGGTAAACTCCACCGATGAAACCAAGGCCTCAGAACCTGCAAAATTGGATGTAAAAAAATCCGCCGACGAACCACCGAATAAAAAACCCTAATGAACAACGATATTAGGGCCAGAGATAACAACAAACGGGGACTCCTTACAACCTGGCTTGAAGTCGGCTGGTTAGGTTAATGAGTCTCGGCAACCGATA
>CAZWUO010000103.1:0-12312 GCA_964636675.1 uncultured Ectothiorhodospiraceae bacterium | reverse complement strand
ATGGAAAGAATACGGCGTGTAATAAGGCCTAAATCTATAACGCCACGGGTATATAAATCACAATGCCGTATTTCTTGTTCAGCGGGCGTTGGGTTAACATCGTTTAGTATGCGATTTTATGCTTAACCTATAATACCAATATTTACCTTAATTTATCTCAGGTTAGGCAAGACAAAAAACATACTGAAAGGATATTTAACACTACTTATGGATAGGTTTTTATTACCGACATCATTCGGCTGCCTTTTACTCTTTGGTTTTATTTTTCCTGTTGACGCCTGCGAAATCGATACTGCACAGATGCTTCCACAACCAGACGGTAGTGTCATTGATCAACAACACAAGCTCACGTGGATGAGATGCTCAATGGGTCAAATATGGAAAACTGATCGCTGTGAAGGGCAAGCAGACAGACTACCCTGGTGGGATTTAAAAACAGATGTCGCAAGCTTTAATACTTACCAAGCGTTTCTTGGTCACACCGACTGGCGCTTACCCACAAAAAAAGAACTTGAAATGCTGATTGAAACAAGTTGTTTTGAACCAGCCATCAACAAAAATATTTTCCCCCGGACTGCATCCAGTGGCTACTGGACTGCAGACATCTATGAGGAGGCCACGGAACAACGCGCCTGGCTTGTATTTTTCCTGCATGGACAAGCCTATTTTAGTGATAAATCGGTAGACTGGTTTGTGCGTTTAGTTCGCGACAATCCCTAATATTTTTCATCGGCGTGCGTCTCGCGTAAAGTGTCTAAACACGATGGCAAACCTGGCCTCTCTTATTTTTCCCACATCTTGCTTCTATTTCCGGCTTAAATTGTAGTAAAGTAGTGAACCGCTCAGCGCAGAATCATGGACTGAGCCACTTGAATAATAAAACAGCTGGACAAAACAATGGAATATAGAAAATTAGGTCGTACAGGATTAGATATCAGCGTCATTGGTCTTGGTACCATGACTTGGGGCGTGCAAAATACGCAAGCCGATGGTTTCGAACAAATGGACTATGCGCTTGAGCAAGGCATTAATTTTTTTGACACGGCTGAAATGTATGCCATCCCACCGAGTGAAGATACTTTTGGTGCCACCGAAACCATTATTGGGCATTGGTTTGCTTCGCGTGAAAACCGTGAAAAAGTTATCCTGGCATCAAAAATTACCGGCCCTGGCTTGCCTTGGGTCAGAGACGGCAATTACCGAATCGACAAAAAAAATATTCTACTCGCACTAGAGGGCAGCCTAAAAAGATTGCAAACAGATTATATTGATCTGTATCAATTGCACTGGCCTAATCGAGGCTCGTATCATTTTGGGCAGATCTGGAATTATGCACCAAAATTCGATGTCCTGGCGGAGGAAGAAAACTTTCTGGAAGTTTTGCATACCCTGCAAACACTCGTTCAAGCCGGTAAAATTCGCCACATTGGCCTATCCAATGAAACCGCTTGGGGAATCACTAAATGGTTGCAATTAGCCGCACAGAATAATCTACCGCGCATGGCTTCCATACAAAATGAATATTCGCTGATTTGTCGTCACTTCGAACCCGACCTGAGTGAAATTGCCATCCACGAAGAATGTGGTTTACTCGCTTGGTCACCTCTTTCCAGAGGGATGTTAAGTGGAAAATATTTAAATGGTGCACAGCCCAAAGGGGCACGCTTGACGATTGAAACACGGGCGGAGCATCGCACCCACCCGCACACTGAAGCGGCCGTTAAAAAGTATATTGCATTAGCCCAACGATATGAATTAGATGTTTGTCAAATGGCTTTGGCGTTTGTAAACGAGCAAGCCTTTGTAAGCTCTACCCTGATAGGCGCGACTAATATGGAGCAACTAAAAAATAATATCAATTCTATTGATCTCAAATTATCGACAGAACTAAAAGCAGAAATAGAAACGCTGAGACGCGAGCATCCTATGCCTTATTAAGTGTATTATTAAGATTGCACCACATCACCACATGCAATAACCCTCGCGGTATCAATCGTGACACTCTCTGTTGGTACATCCTTGGTGAAGGTACCTCGCGCACCGGTAGTAACTTTGCTGATACTATCAACGACACTCATGCCGTTAACCACCTGCCCGAACACGGCATAACCCCAACCCGCTTCTGTTGTATCTTTATGGTCTAAGAAGGCATTGTCTTGCGTATTGATAAAAAACCCAGATGTTGCTGAATTAACGAACTCGGTACGCGCCATCGCAATCGTACCTCGCTTGTTTAACAAACCATTATTAGCCTCATTAGTAATAGATGCCTCCGTCGTTTTTTGTTCCAAATCTTCAGTGAAACCACCCCCTTGGATCATAAAGTTAGGGATGACTCGATGAAAAATAGTTCCATCATAAAACTCATCGTTGGTATAACCGAGGAAGTTGGCGACACTTATCGGTGCTTTCACACTGTCTAAGGCAAGGATAATATCTCCCTTATTGGTGCTCAAAGTCACACATTCATAATTCCCGGAGACTAAGTCCAATTTCACACCTGAGCCAGACTCATCATCATCTAGAAAAAAGCAGCTTGTTAATAAAACAGTAGCCAGCAATACCATCGTTAATTTAATTTTCATTTCATACTTCTTTTTCAATTAATTATCCTAATATTTCTCATTTCAGCACTATGTGATTTTATCTTGTTATTGAGCAAAATGAGTACTTTTATTGAAGTCATTCTGAGAACGAGCACAATACAACACAAATAACATGCTTATATCTACTGGTCAAGCCATAACAAACTCGCTTTATCTACAACAGTAACGGCATTAGAAAGCTAATACTAGAATATCAACCACTAGAAATATCAACCCCTAGAACATCAGCCGTTAACACAAAGACCCAATGCCGCCGCATGTGTTATTGATATACAGGCCGTCCCTCTACAGCAGACCAATACCAATTTTGCTGCTGCGATTGCAGGTGTACACCGCCTACCCAGCGTTCTCTTGATGACATATCCATCCAATTGAGTTGACCCGCCAAGAGTTGTTTGCCGATTTCGGTAATACTTAACAGCTCCCGAAACAATGGCGCTGCGGTTTTAGTATGCGCTTGCACACAAAGCGCGGCTGGGGTATTTTCCCATAATCCACGTATCGCATATAAAAACATAATGTCACCTAAAATAAGCTTCAGAAAATCCTTGGCATCTTTTTTTAGTTTGTCTAAGGATAAACTATTAACCCGCATATTTTCTGCACAAATGACCAGTCTGGCATCTTGCAGTGTCGGCGAAAAATCGGATTTTTCGCCACCGGGATGCAGCTCTTTAAGAGTTTTAATCGCTGCTGAATCGCCACGTTGATAGCGCTTGAGCAAAGCTTTAGCTTGTTCGAGATGACGGAAATAAGGGTGCTTATCTGACATACGATTCTCCTAATCTACCGCATCCGCTCAACGGTTAAAAAAATCGTATGAAAACATATTTTGGGATAAATCCTTGCAAGGCTCAGCCTTTTCCGCGGATGGGGTGCGCACAAGGAACGCAAACGGATAGTAGCTATTTTTCAGAGAATAGTCAATATTCTAGGACATCCGTAGACACCACGACATCGCTCAATTTATCAATATCCAAAATGATACCTTGATCATCTGTGTTAAATAAATGCACTTTTTTTACATGCTTCTTGAGCACACTTTTTGCACCTTTGTCACCCGATATTTGAGCAAGCTGAACATAGTAGTTATTGGAAAATCCCACCGGATTTCCGCGCTGTGTTTGGTATACCGGCGCCACTATTTCATGCGTATGCAGCAATACATGCAGCCGTTTTAAGGTGCTCGTTTGAATATAGGGCATGTCTGCGAGTGCTATGACCCAGCCATCCCAATCAGGGTTTTGTTTTATGCCAAATGCCAAACTCTCTCCCATGCCTTGATCTGCATTTGCGCAGATTAAATAATTAATTTGGCGCTCACTCAATAGCTGTTGGACTCGCAGATCATCGGGATTGACGATGACACAAATATGCGCAAAACACTGACGGTATTTAGCATAGGTTTCGAGTAACATTGCTCGGGAATTAATGGGCGTTAATAATTTATTGCTCGCAAAACGTTTGCTCCGCCCTGCGGCAAGTAACAACACGCCAATGGTTTTATCTGCCACGAGGACTACTCACTTTGTTATTTACCAGTGTTTAATTGCAATATGATTTTTGGTTCTTATCAATTCTGCTAATATAGAAACGGCAATTTCTGCGGGGCGTTTGCTTCTAATATCGATACCGGCTGGCCCGTGCAAGCGCTGTATTTGCGGTGCTGACAAACCCAATAGACTCAGCCGTTCACGGCGCTGATCATTGGTCTTTGTTGATCCCATCGCCGCAATATAAAAAGCAGGAGAAATCAAGGCTTCCATTAAACCCATATCATCGATTCTTGGATCGTGCGCTAAGGCCACGATGGCGCATCGATTATGCGTGATCAGGGTTTTTATCAAATCATCCGGCATGGATTTATTCACCGGAATTTCCGCCAGCCTCCAGCTTGCTTGATATAACTCGCGCGGATCACAAACCACCACTTGAAAATCGAGGGCTTGCGCCATTTGCGCAAGATGTTTTGCGACTGGCGTTGCACCGATCAGTAATAATATAGCTTGCTTATCGAAAACTTGAAAAATTTTTGTATTTTTCTCAAAGATGACTCCATCGCCATTTTTACGGTTTACCCCACTGGGTATATTTTTTATGAACTCGACTCTCCCGGTATTTAGGCAAACACTTCTAACGATGCGCTGCTGGGTTTCTCGCACGCGTAGCAAGGGCTGTAACGAAGCGATCGAGCTTAATTTTTCAACGAGCAAATCGATGCTGCCACCGCAAGGCAACATTAATGCAAGTTTTTCTTCTGCGGCAGCGGATAATGTTTGGATAGAGATTGACGGGAGTTCATCTAAGACAATACGTTGCACTAAATGTTCTTCAACACAACCACCGGATAGAGAGCCGCAAACTTCACCATCAGCACGTATTGCGAAAAAAGTACCAATGGCTTGCGGTGCAGAACCTGAGACCTTAATCAAGCTTACCCACCAAACAGAAAATCCAGACCTTAACCAGTCTATGGCCGTCACTATGATGAGTTCTTGATCTGGCTTCATCTGATACTACAACCTAAGCGGTAAGCTCCGTAAACGCCTACCGGTCGCCGCAAATACCGCATTCGCCACCGCAGGTGCTATCGGTGGTGTTCCGGGTTCTCCGACGCCCGTCGGGGCATGCGTGCTCGGCATAATAAAGACTTCAATCTCGGGCATGGCATCCATACGTAATAAGGGATAGTCCGCAAAATTAGTTTCTTGCACTTTGCCATTGTGCAGCGTAATTGCACCATAAAGTGCAGCACTAAGACCAAATACGATACTGCTTTCCATTTGGGAAACAACGATATCTGGATTAATGGTATAACCACAATCGACAACACAAAATACTTTATGGACTTTGATTTTTTGTCCTTGCACCGAAACTTGTGCGACTTGTGCGACATAGGTCTGCATCGAATAATGCTGGGCGATACCGAGATGGTAGGTGGTTTTTCCTTGTCCCCAATTGGCCAATTCAGCAACCTTATCTAATACCGCGCGCGCCCTTGCATGGTTTTTTAGTAAATGCTTTCTGAGTTCATACGTATCGCGGCCACCCGCGTGTGCTATTTCATCCATAAAACTCTCCACGACAAAGGCGTTATACGAGCTGCCTACGGAGCGCCAAAAGCCAACCGGTAAACCAGGATCATGATGCGTATATTCAATTCGAGTGTTTTCAATAGCATATTGCAACGGTGAGGCGCCTTCGGTGGAGGTAGGATCGTTCGTCCAGTTTTTCATCGCGTAACGCGTAAAATCTTCAGTGACATCTTCTAAAAAATCAGGTAACCAACCGAGCTTTGGCGCCATTAGCCGTGGCATATTTTGCACTAAAATACCTGGCCCAACGATATGATGATACCACGCCAGAGGAAGTCCATTTTCCTTCATCGCAGCACGTAAACGATGTGAACTCGCTGGCCGATAATAATCGTTTTGCATATCGTCCTCACGCGACCACACGAGCTTTATCGGCGTCCCCGGCATTTGTTGCGCAATTTCTACGGCTTCCGCAACAAAATCTGTTTCTCCACGACGACCAAAACCACCGCCTAAAAAAGTGGTATGAACGCTGATATTTTTTTTATCCAAGCCGGTAATTTTATGTGCCACAAACTGCGAATGCTGCGGTGCTTGAGTAGGCACCCATATTTCACACGTCTTCTTATTGACGATGACGGTACAGTTCATGGGTTCCATGGTGGCATGTGCAAGATAAGGCAGTTCGTAATAAGCTTCTAGGGTCTTCTTGCCAAAATTAATGATTAATTGCGTATCCCCTTTGGCTGAGACCGTAGCACCATTTTTTCGTAGGTGCTTGCGTTGCTGATGTTTAAAGTTTTCCGTATTCGCGTTAGCAAAACTTCCTTCATCCCAATCAATATCGATATATTTTGCGGCTTGCCGCGCATGCCAATAGTTGCTTGCGAGCAAAGCTAAACCCTGGGGGATCACCATAATTTGACTTAAGCGCAGCTCTTCCATGGTTTTTTTTATTGCATAGGTTTTGAGGCGTCCAAAGCGCACCGGACAGCGTATGACTACCGCGATAAGCATGTCGGGCAAGATCACATCCATGCCGTATTTTGCACTTCCTGTCGCTTTGGCCAAGGCATCGAGACGGGGTAGTGAGCGACCTATCCATTTAAAGTCTTTGTGCGACTTAAGCTGAAGTTTTTTTGGCATGGGAATGCCGGAGGCCGCTTGGACAAAATCCCCATAGGTTTGTTGCTTGCCGGATTTGTGTCTTATATAACCATCTACCGCGATACACTCCGTTGCATCGACCTTCCAGGTTTTTGCCGCCGCTTCAATTAATATCATTCTCGCTGCCGCGCCCGCTTCCCTGAGTGGCAGCCACGCTTCACGTATACTTGAACTTCGGCCCGTCACTTGGCTGCGGTTAGTCGGATTGATATAGGCCTTATCAACACCTGCAAATTCAAGTTTCACACTGCTGGGGTCTACGTCTAGCTCTTCGGCAATCAAGGTCGGTAATGCAGTCATTACACCCTGCCCCATTTCCACCCGATCGACCACTAAACGAATACTATTGTCAGGGTATATGCGTATCCAAGCATTTGGCTCAAGAACGCGCTGCTTATTTTCTGCCAATAAACGCTGGGATAGTGACACACCCAATACCAAACATCCGCCACTACCTACCCCGAGCTTGAGAAAACTTCTACGCTTCATCGGATTTATCCCCGCGTAATTTTTTACCGGAGGGGGTTTGTTTGGATGCATTTTGGATGGCTTTTTTAATCCGCTGATAACTGCCGCAACGACACAGATTCTTGGCCATCGCGGCATTGATTTGTTGCTCATCGGGCTGCGGTATATCACGCAATAAAGCAACAGCGGACATAATTTGTCCCGATTGACAATAACCACACTGACTCACGTTTTCGTCCATCCACGCCTGTTGCACAGGGTGTAATTTCGTGCCGTTAGCCAATCCTTCGATTGTGGTTATCTGTTTCCCTGCAACCTCTTTCAGCGGCGTCACACACGAAAAAGCGGTCGTATTATCGATATGCACAGTACACGCGCCACACAAGCCTTTACCGCAGCCAAATTTAGTGCCCGTTAGCTGTAAAATATCTCTTAATACCCACAACAGCGGCATATTTGGATCTACATCCAGGGTTTTGCTTTGCTCATTCAGCACAAAAGAAATCATTTTTTTCTCCTGTATTACTTGGAGATTTTTCCCCAGAACGCGTTTTGCTCCGGTACCAACAATCGGCGTTTTAAACCTAGAATCTGCTGTTGAACTGACATGCTGGGTGCGCTCTTAATCAGAAGCTCTCTAGGTTTAACGAAGCATAGACCAAAAAACGACCCTGTGTAACAATAAAAATATCATGCATTAGCAATACCGATACTATTATCCTAGAATCATCCTAAACTCATTTGCTATCACTGGGAGGCGCTGAGGGCCGCGTCAAAATAAACCAGCACGCAGTTGCCATAATGATGGAAACAACAAAAATTATCCAAACGGGAATGCCTACAAAGACATACAAATAGACTAAACTAACCGCCATGAAAAATACCGAAAAATATTTCGCGATAGGAGGAATAACTCGATACTCATTCCACAACTGTAACGGTGGCCCTAAAATTTTATGCGTATATAACCAATGATGAAAACGCGGCGAGCTACGTGAAAAACCCCATAAAGCCAAAAGCATAAACGGAGTCGTTGGAATAATTGGCAAAATGACACCAATCAATCCAGCAACAAAAAACAGACAAGCCAAAGCAAAATAAAGTGGGCGCATAGATATCATCTACATCATCATGAAGTTTTATAATCCTAGGTTTGTAATACTAAAACTTAAACGTCCCGCGTTGCGCCGATATTAACCCTTGCGCTACTTTAGACTGGATAGTTTCGGCACGTTTTTGTGAATGCGTCATACTGGTATTATTACGCAGCACTAAATATTGAGTGATTAACCAAGCTTCTTCAGCATCACCCCAAGATTGTGGATCATCAATGGACAACTGGTTACTCAGTGCATCAACAGCCTGGGCGAGTATTTTTGGCACGTGTCCTGGTCGATTGACGTGTTGGTCTAATAATAATGCCACGCCGTATTCCGAACTAATATAATCCGCAATATAAAAATCACCAATCATTCGATTAGCTTGCCGATAAAAAACACCAATACGATTAATAGCATGCAAGGTTTCGATTTCTCGCATATTATTATCAAAACCCGCAGACCAAAAACGATAAGCCCACAGTAGAGTTCGCAATATATTTTTCTTATCCTTAGCATTTAACAATACGCCATTAAGCTTGAAGTAACCCCGTGGAGCACTGCCTTTGCGTGCATTAATCTTGACGCAAGATAAACCGTATTGACCAAAAAATTTATCGAATGTTTGGGGATAGGACTTTTCTAAGCACGCAAGCAATGCAGGTAATTCCCCTGCTGCAGAGGCTACGCCACAAGTCCATTGAAATATACCAAACGATAGAAAAGAATTGTCCCAGGTATTAATCGCCTCGTACTTCCCTTCATTCTCGGACGCCGACATCATCACGTTTAAACTTGAATTTAATTTCGCTGGGAAACGCGAAACATTATTTTCCACATATTCTTTTATGCTCGTTTCACCATAATGAAAAATACCTTTGCGAAACTTTGTACCGAATTTCATTCCATCAGGAGAAATCGCGACTTTTTCTTGATAGTAAAAATTTTCTTCCAATATATCTGTTGCAGATTTTTCAGTGGTGTCGTTATCTACGACTGGGGTTTCATCTACGGTCACTTGGATATATTTTTTACTCACATAGCCGGTTAATTCATTGACTTCAATTTTTAACCAGTCATCTACTTCTGCAAGTATGTTAACAAGCGTATTTTTTGCAAGCGCTTGCATAATTTCACCCCTTGGGGATACGCGAAAATTGAGCATCGCAGCCATTACTTTTCCGCGCTTTTTTTTCTGCTCCGGGATTATTTGATTATCTTTAACCTTGATATATTTTGCCGCCACATAACCAGGCTTGCCCTCGACTAAGACTTGAAACCAGTCACCCGTACGACCCAAAATATCAACACGGGTAAATTGCGGTAATACCTTGGTAACCACTCCGTCGGGTTTGTTTCGCAGATTTAACAAAGCCACCGATACTTTTCCTGATGCGTAAATCGTTTCCACCGGCATTTTTCTCTCCTTGTTATGAGTACCCCTAAGCTAATAGGTATATGCCTACAACTTACCAGTAGTTCTAATACAGGATCAAGTCAGGTACAATAAAAATTTCGATTTCAGAGAATTTAGAAAATCGACACTTTAGCCGGTAATATCTGTTTTAGGAAGTCGAGGTTTTAGCCGCTGATGTCTCTCTTGGTAGACTCGGATATTCGGTGCTATTCATGGCGTAGCGCGCTCATCCTCTGAGTGAATTCGACAAACCACCTCATTCGTTTTTTATTCGGCCACTTAACGATACCTCATCGTGGTCAACTGCGGAATCTAGGATCATGGTTTTGTTCTGGAAAGACCGACTAAAGCCCCTACCCCCGAAGATGGAGGTTAGCTAAGGTTATGGGCTATCCCTGCTTGATCGAAAAAAAGTAGGGGCGATAAACGTAGCGCATCTACCTTCTGTTATCTCTATTTTTTTAGACGGAATCGCCACATATCAATTTTCATCTTGCAACTTTCACATCTGCAAAAATGCTAGCACCTAACCAAATATTAATCGATTTTCTTAGCTCGGTAGAACCTTGCACCGTAAAAGTCTTATCGCGCATTGCCTTCATCAAGCTTGCGTCACCCATCCATATTTTGCTCATCGTTTTTAAGTCAGTAGAAAGTATGAGATCTACATTGTAACCGGGATCTTTCAAACAAACATCGACATCCCCGTCTTTGATGACCAACCACCAAAAGCGCATTTTATTAAAATAATCTGTAAACTCAAAGGTTAAAACGGTTCGATCATTTCTTGCGAAAAACTTGGCATCGATTCGTCGATGGATGTCCCACATCAATAGCGAAGGATCTAGCTCATCTGCTGCATAATCAGTGCGTACCCAACGATGCCCCCATACACCGAGCTGCATAATGATGGGCTTTAGTTCGAGACCCGCCTCACTGAGCTTATACCTTTATACTGCCGCCATTCTCATTCCGGATTACAATCCCCGCTCTTTCTAAAGATTTAAGTCGCGAAGAAAGCAACGAGGGGGACATTAGGGGAACCCCTTTACGCAAATCGTTAAATGTGTCGCTGCCGACCAAAAGTTCACGAATCACTAAGTGAGTCCAGCGTTCACCGAGTACTTCAGAAGCTTTTGCGATGGGGCAAAATTGTCCATATCCTTTCATAAACACAAAGTCTACTTTATTGAGCAAAATAAACTAGTATTTTTTTTGTACTATATTAGCTACAAATATAGCCCCAAAAAATAACATACAACATAATAAATAGTTAGATATCATATTGTTTTGCATAAATTAATTCCATTTATTGGCTATTGCTTAGCCTCCACGGATATTGCAAGGTCCAATCTAGAGCAATCTAGAACGATACAAACGTTGTACTAGAACAGTCCGCTGATTTTGCCGAAACTGAGCCTATCTGATCTACGTCAGTATCATAGCAATGCAAAACGAGCCCCTCATCCCCCAACGGAGAAAATGAAATGAGCCATTTAATAACAGAACAACCCCCAACAGGCCTCCCCAATATTAATGATGTCAAAGCAAAAATGAAAGCAACCTGGGAGGACGGCAATTACGCCAATTTTGCTAAATATATGGAACCAGGCGCCGTCGAAGTTCTCGAGGGCTGGAATATCTCAGCAAATACAAAATTGCTGGATGTCGGTTGTGGATCTGGCCAAACCGCCATTCCTGCGGCACAACGAGGCATCCAAGTTACCGGCGTAGATATCGCTGAGAACCTGATAAAACATGCACAAAATAGAGCGAAAAAAATCGGACTAAACACAACGTTTAAAATCGGAGATGCTGAAGAGCTACCTTGCGATGACAACTACTTTGACCATGTCATTAGTATGTTCGGCGCGATGTTCGCGCCACAACCTGACAAGGTAGTACGTGAGTTTGCGCGCGTTTTACGCAACGGTGGTCAACTCCACATGGCAAACTGGACAAAAACGAGTATGCCTGCACAAATTTTTAAATGTGTGGCAAGCCATGTTCCCCCACATGCCGGATTTATTCCTCCCGTGCTCTGGGGCGACGAGGAAACGGTATTAGCAAGATTGGAAAATAATTTCACCGACATTCACTTAACTCGCAAGCTCTACCCACAATGGGAATATCCACTTCAGGCAACTGAATTAGTAAACCTGTTTCGTAGCTATTTTGGTCCCGTCAAAAAAGCATTCGACAAAATAGGCACTGACGGAGAAAACGACTTAACCGAACAATTAATCGAGATATACCAAAACTCCAGCGTTTTTAAAAATGGCGTTCTTACAATTACTAACGGAGAATATCTCGAAGTGATTGCAACAAGACGTTAACAGCGTTCTAACACTCAACGTAGCAACTGGAACTCATGCTCAATTGAAAATCAGCATCGGAGAGAAATTTTTAATCACCTAGACTCAACAGAATAAATTCACCGTGCCCTCAGGAACTTGGTATATACCCATGGCGTTATAGATTTAGGCCTTATTACACGCCCTATTCCTTCCATGACTTCGTTG
>CAZWUO010000102.1:0-12345 GCA_964636675.1 uncultured Ectothiorhodospiraceae bacterium | reverse complement strand
CATTCAATTGCATCCTTTGGTTTGCGCGGCATATAACGCCGATTTTGATGGTGACCAAATGGCGGTACATATTCCGCTTTCCATTGAAGCTCAGCTGGAAGCACGCTCGTTGATGATGTCGACAAATAATGTATTGTCTCCTGCAAATGGAGAGCCCATTATTGTGCCTTCACAAGACGTCGTGCTCGGTTTGTACTACGCGACGCGAGAGAAAGTCAATGTGAAAGGCGAAGGTATGGTTTTCGCGAATACACATGAGGTTCATCGTGCGTTTGAAAACGAAGTTGTTGCGTTACACGCAAAAATTAAAGTTCGAATTAGCAGTATCGAAACAGATGAAAACGGACAGAAAAAAGAACTCAAAACATTAACCGATACGACGGTTGGGCGTGCTTTAGTCAATGAGATTACGCCGCCTGAGCTTCCTTTTGAGATGGTTAATCGTGATCTAACAAAAAAAGCAATTTCATCCTTGATTAATGATTGTTACCGTCGTCTAGGTCTTAAAGCCACCGTCTTGCTCGCTGATAAATTAATGTATACCGGTTTTCATTATGCGACAATTTCCGGTGTGTCTTTTGGGGTTGACGATATGGTTATCCCAGAGGTCAAATCATCCATTCTGGATAAAGCTAAGAATGAAGTTCGTGAGATAGAGAACCAATTTACTTCGGGTCTGTTAACCAATGGTGAGCGCTATAACAAGGTTGTCGATATTTGGTCGCGGACTAATGACCAAGTAGCTACGGCGATGATGGATACCTTGGGTGCTGAAAACGTGAAGACCGCAACGGGCGAGACAGTTAAGCAGGCATCGTTTAATTCAGTGTTCATGATGGCTGATTCGGGTGCTCGAGGTAGTACCGCCCAGATAAGACAGTTGGCCGGAATGCGTGGCTTGATGGCTAAACCCGATGGTTCGATTATCGAAACGCCTATCACTGCAAATTTTCGCGAAGGTTTGGATGTGTCGCAATACTTTAATTCGACACACGGAGCGCGCAAAGGTCTTGCTGATACGGCATTAAAGACTGCAAACTCGGGTTATTTGACACGACGATTAGTCGATGTGGCACAAGACTTAGTGGTAACCGAAGTCGATTGTGGTACGGTTAATGGCATGCTGATGGAGCCGCTTATTGAAGGTGGTGACGTTGTAGAACCCTTGCGTGAAAGAGTATTAGGGCGAGTTGTGGTGAGAGATGTATCTCGGCCTGGGACGGATTCGGTGGTTGCTTCGGCGGGGACTTTACTCGATGAAAAGTGGGTAGATGTTCTCGAAGATGCCAGTATTGATCAAATATGGGTTAGATCACCGATTACCTGCGAGACCCGTTATGGAATATGTTCCACTTGTTACGGTCGCGATCTCGCACGTGGGCATGTGGTAAATAATGGGGAAGCGGTTGGCGTTGTTGCCGCGCAATCTATTGGTGAGCCGGGAACCCAGTTGACGATGCGTACCTTTCATATTGGCGGAGCGGCGTCTAGGTCAGCGGCCGTTAATAGCGTCGAGGTTAAATCTAAAGGTTCCATGCGATTACATAATCTTAAGTTTGTTGAGCATGTAGAAGGGTATCTGGTTGCTGTTTCGAGATCTGGCGAGATTGGTATAGTCGATGACTTTGGACGTGAGCGCGAGCGCTATAAAGTTCCTTATGGGGCTATATTGACCAAACCTGATGGTTCACCGGTCGAGGCTGGCGAAATTATCGCAAACTGGGATCCGCATACTCATCCCGTTGTTACTGAAGTCGAAGGGGTTATTAAATTCCAAGATTTTGTCGAAGGGGTCACTGTTGATCGCCAGGCCGACAATATAACGGGTCTGACAAGTATCGTTATTATTGATCCAAAACAGCGCGGAGTGACGGCTAAAGATTTACGTCCAATGGTTAAGCTGCTAACTGAGAGCGGTGAAAATTTGTTGTTACCGGGGACGGATATACCGGCGATGTATTATTTGCCGGGTGGAGCGATTATCAATTTGACCGATGGTGCGGCGGTAGGCGTGGGCGATGTGGTCGCGCGTATTCCCCAAGAGTCGTCTAAAACCAGAGATATCACGGGTGGTTTACCGCGGGTTGCAGATCTATTTGAAGCACGCAAACCAAAAGAACCCGCCATTATGGCAGAAATCACAGGAATTATCAGTTTTGGCAAAGAAACGAAAGACAAGCAGCGCCTAGTGATTACGCCTCAAGAGGGAGATGTGTATGAAACACTGATTCCTAAATGGAGGCATATCAATGTATTTGAAGGTGAGCATGTCGATAAAGGTGAGGTCATCTGTGATGGCTCACCGACGCCGCATGATATTTTGCGCTTAAGTGGGGTGAGTGAGCTTGCTCGATACGTCGTAAACGAAGTCCAAGATGTTTATCGCCTGCAAGGGGTTAAGATCAACGACAAACATATTGAAGTTATTATTCGACAAATGTTACGTAAGATAGAGGTTAGCGATCCTGGAGAGACTCGTTTCTTAAAGGGTGAGCAGATTGAACGTTCGCGTTTTCTTGATGAAAACGACAAAGCGATTGCAGCCGGGAAGATTCCTGCGACATTTAATGAGTTGTTGCTTGGAATTACTAAGGCCTCGTTGGCCACGGAGTCATTTATTTCGGCAGCGTCATTCCAGGAGACAACGCGGGTTCTTACGGATGCGGCGGTGAATGGTAAAATAGATGATTTACGTGGCTTGAAAGAAAATGTCATCGTGGGAAGATTAATTCCGGCGGGTACGGGCTTGGCATTTCATGCAGATCGTTTGCGGAATAAAAGATTGCGTCTAGGTCTTGATGTTGCGCCACCGGCGGTTGAGGCCGATGCATCTGATGATGCGGCTCCAAAGGAGCAATCCGCCTAGCATTGATGCTGTAGTTTATCGTCGAGTTGCAAATGCCCACGTTTTTGTGGGCATTTTGCTTCCTAATGGCTTGTTGTCACTGTATCTATATTTGGTAGCACAAAAGGATATGGATGAATTAGCCTTTTCTACTTGACACTACAAGGTCATATAAATACAATTGCGCGTCCTTGGATTCGCGCATGTCGAGCGACGGTTTTAGCTCGGCATCGACTATTGCGTTTGGAGCAGTAATGGCAACAATTAATCAATTAGTACGTAAGCCACGAAAGAAGCAAATCGTGAAAAGTAATGTGCCAGCATTAGAGGCATGTCCTCAGCGTCGTGGAGTTTGTACTCGCGTGTATACAACCACGCCTAAAAAACCAAACTCGGCACTGCGTAAAGTAGCCCGTGTTCGACTGACAAATGGTTCGGAAGTGACGTCCTATATTGGCGGAGAAGGTCATAACCTGCAAGAGCATTCGGTTGTGCTGATTCGCGGTGGCCGTGTAAAGGATTTACCGGGTGTTCGGTACCACACAGTGCGTGGCACTTTAGATGCCTCAGGTGTGGGTGAGCGTCGTCAAGGTCGTTCCAAGTATGGAGCAAAACGGCCTAAATAAACGATTGAAATATTAGTGTATTTACTTAAATTCGAGTACTAAAGAATGCCAAGAAGAAGAGTTGTAGCAAAAAGAGCGGTATTGCCGGATCCTAAGTTTGGAAGTCAGCGGCTGACTCGCTTCATTAATATGGTAATGAAAAGCGGCAAGAAGTCTACTGCGGAAAAAATTGTGTATGGGGCTTTAGACCAAGTTGCTGAAAAATCGAAGAAAGATGCCATAGAAGTGTTTGAAAAGGCGCTGGAAAATATCCGGCCGGCTGTCGAAGTTAAGAGTCGACGAGTCGGTGGTGCCACTTATCAGGTTCCGGTAGAGGTTCGATCTGATCGAGGGGTTGCATTGGCGATGCGCTGGTTGACCGATTCGTCACGCAAAAGAAACGAAAAATCCATGGGTTTACGCTTAGCCGGTGAGATTCTGGATGCTTTCGAAAGTCGTGGCTCAGCGGTTAAGAAGCGTGAAGATGTACATAAGATGGCAGAAGCTAATAAGGCGTTCTCTCACTACCGTTGGTAGTTAACAATTATTGGGTTGGTAGTTGTGGCAGGCAGGACTCCCATTGAGCGGTATCGAAATATTGGCATTATGGCTCATATCGATGCTGGCAAGACGACTACCACCGAGCGAGTGCTTTTTTATACTGGAGTTTCGCATAAACTAGGCGAAGTTCACGATGGCACAGCCACCATGGACTGGATGGAACAGGAGCAGGAGCGTGGTATTACGATTACTTCTGCTGCGACGACTGCGTTTTGGTCTGGCATGGGGCGGCAGTTTGCTGAGCATCGTATCAATATTATTGATACGCCGGGCCATGTGGATTTTACCATCGAAGTCGAGCGTTCGCTGCGCATCTTAGATGGGGCTGTTGCGGTCTTTTGTGCGGTTGGTGGTGTAGAGCCGCAGTCAGAGACAGTATGGAGACAAGCGAATAAGTATGCTGTTCCTCGGATGGCATTTATTAATAAGATGGATCGAACGGGCGCAGATTTTTTTCGCGTAGTTGCGCAATTAAAAGAGCGTTTAGGAGCAAACCCGGTACCTATTCAGCTGCCTATTGGTGCGGAAGAGGGTTTTGCAGGAGTTGTTGACCTTGTTGAAATGAAGGCCATCTATTGGAATGAAGACGATAGAGGTCTGACTTACAAAAAAACAAGTATTCCGGAAGAGATGCTTAGCCAGGCGCAGGAAAGCAGAGAATTATTGCTCGAGTCGGCCGCTGAGGCTAATGAAGAATTAATGGAAAAATACCTTGAAGAAGGTGATCTTTCCGTAACAGACTTGATTTCCGCCGTTCGCATTAGAACCCTCGCGAATGAATTGATTCCTTGTTTGTGTGGGTCGGCGTTTAAGAATAAAGGCGTGCAATCATTGCTTGATGCAGTGATAAATTTTATGCCGTCACCAACGGATGTTCCCGCAATTAAAGGCTTGCTTGACGATGCCGCTGAGTCAGAGGCCGAGCGTCATGCTGATGACCATGAGCCATTTGCAGCGCTTGCGTTTAAAATAGCGACAGACCCATTCGTGGGTACATTGACTTTTATTCGTGTTTACTCCGGGGTTATTAAGGCCGGAGATGCAGTGTTAAATCCTGTGAAGCGAAAAAAAGAGCGCATTGGTCGCATCGTGCAGATGCACGCCAATAGTCGTGAAGAGATTAAAGAAGTTCGTGCAGGTGACATTGCCGCTATTGTTGGTCTCAAAGATGTTACCACCGGCGATACCTTATGTGATATTTCACAGGTAATTACGCTTGAGAGAATGGAGTTTCCGGAACCGGTTATCGCGGTTGCTATTGAACCCAGGACGACCGCGGACCAAGAAAAGATGGGCGTGGCCTTAGGCAAGCTTGCGCAAGAAGATCCCTCTTTTCGAGTGCGTACTGATGAAGAGTCCGGGCAGACCATTATTTCAGGAATGGGCGAGTTGCATCTTGAGATTATCGTTGACCGCATGAAGCGTGAATTTGATGTTGAGTGTAATGTGGGTACGCCTCAGGTCGCTTATCGCGAGACAATTCGTACAACGGTTGAGACCGAGGGTAAGTTTATTCGGCAAACTGGCGGTCGAGGTCAGTATGGCCACGTTTGGCTTAGGTTGCAGCCGCTTGAGCAGGGCGCAGGATATGCGTTTGTGAATGAAGTGGTTGGCGGGGTTGTGCCGCGAGAATATATTGCTGCTGTTGATAAAGGGATTCAAGAGCAAATGCGCAATGGTGTATTGGCTGGCTACCCTCTTGTTGATGTTAAAGCTACGTTGTTTGATGGCTCCTATCATGATGTTGACTCGAATGAAATGGCGTTTAAAATCGCCGGTGCAATGGGTCTCCGTTCCGGGGCAACCGCTGCGAATCCGGTGTTGCTCGAGCCGATAATGAGTGTTGAGCTGGTCACTCCCGAAGATTATTTGGGCGATGTGATGGGAGATTTGAGTCGTCGTCGAGGCATTGTATTGGGCATGGAAGATACGCCGACTGGCAAGACGATAAATGCAGAAGTGCCTTTATCGGAGATGTTTGGATACGCAACTGATTTGCGTTCCGCAACTCAAGGGCGTGCGAGTTATTCGATGGAATTTATGAAGTATGCCGAAGCGCCTGCAAACATCGCGCAAGCTTTGATAAAGAAAATGTCGTAAGTATTTGTGGAAGCATTTGGTTGTTAACAAAAATTTAATGAGGTATTTGAGCTGTGTCCAAGGAAAAATTTGAACGTACGAAGCCGCATGTCAATGTAGGCACAATCGGTCACGTAGATCACGGAAAAACGACCCTAACTGCGGCGTTGACCAAGTGCATGGCGGAAAAGCACGGAGGCGAGTTTAAAGACTACGCGAATATCGACAGTGCGCCGGAAGAAAGAGCGCGAGGAATCACGATAGCGACAGCGCATGTAGAATACGAGTCTGCGAATCGCCATTATGCGCACGTTGATTGTCCGGGGCATGCGGATTATGTTAAAAACATGATCACGGGTGCGGCGCAAATGGATGGCGCGATATTAGTTTGTTCAGCGGCCGATGGCCCAATGCCGCAAACGCGAGAGCATATTTTATTGTCTCGCCAAGTCGGTGTACCGTATATCATCGTGTATCTGAATAAAGCAGACATGGTGGATGACGAAGAGTTGCTCGAGTTGGTTGAGATGGAAGTGCGCGAGTTATTAGATGTATACGAATTTCCAGGCGACGACACCCCGGTTATAATAGGATCAGCCTTAAAGGCCTTAGAAGGCGATAACTCGGAGATAGGCACGCAGTCCATCGATAAATTAGTAGCCGCAATGGACAGTTATATTCCGGAGCCGGAGCGGGCGATTGAAGGCAGTTTTCTGATGCCGATTGAAGACGTCTTCTCGATATCCGGTCGCGGAACGGTTGTGACGGGTCGAATCGAGCGAGGGATTGTCAAGGTTGGCGAAGAAGTTGAAATTATCGGTATCCGCGAGACGGTCAAGTCGACGGTGACGGGTGTAGAAATGTTTCGCAAGTTACTGGATGAAGGGCGAGCGGGCGACAACTGTGGGATTTTATTACGCGGCACGAAGCGCGAAGATGTAGAGCGTGGGCAAGTATTGGCTAAGCCAGGTACGATTAATCCGCATACGCATTTTGAAGCGGAAGTTTATGTGTTGAGCAAGGACGAAGGAGGGCGGCATACGCCATTCTTTAAAGGATATCGTCCGCAGTTTTACTTTCGTACCACGGATGTGACGGGTGCGGTGGAATTACCGGAAGGCGTAGAAATGGTGATGCCGGGAGACAATATCAGTATAAAGGTAGAGCTCATTGCGCCAATCGCGATGGAAGATGGTTTACGCTTTGCGATCCGCGAAGGTGGGCGCACGGTAGGTGCTGGTGTTGTTGCTAAAATTATTGAGTAAAAAATATTATGACTAATCAACGTATTCGTATTCGTTTAAAAGGTTTCGATCATCGCTTGATTGATGTTTCGACCAGAGAGATTGTTGAAACGGCGAAGAGAACTGGCGCGCATATTCGTGGGCCAATTCCGCTACCTACAAAAATTGAAAAGTTCACCGTGCTTACTTCACCGCATGTGAATAAAGATGCGCGTGACCAATATGAAATTAGAACGCATAAACGTTTAATGGATATTGTTGATCCTACGGACAAAACGGTAGATGCTCTGATGAAATTAGATCTTGCTGCTGGTATAGATGTGCAGATTAAATTGAACTAATTGTTCTAATATTAGCACTCTGCTGTGATTAAGTGCCATTAATTTGAGAAGCAACGCCAGTCAATCGAAATTGGTGTGAAGAGGATATAAAAATGACTATTGGTGTCATCGGACGTAAATGTGGTATGACACGGATATTCACCGAAGTGGGTGAATCTGTGCCAGTTACTGTAATTGAAGTTCAACCTAATCGTATAACGCAAGTCAAAACGGTTGCGACAGATGGCTACGAAGCTATCCAAGTCACCACTGGGTCTCGCCGCGCTAGCCGTGTGACCAAACAAATGGCTGGGCACTTTGCTAAGGCAAATACCGAAGCCGGTCGCGGTCTTTGGGAGTTTCGCTTGGCATCGCCTGCTGGCGAAGAGCACGCTATTGGCCAGCAAATCAATGTTGGTATTTTTTCAGATATCAAAAAAGTAGATGTTACGGGCACCAGTATCGGTAAAGGATTTGCCGGTGCGGTTAAGCGCCACAATTTTTCAATGCAAGATGCCACTCATGGCAATTCCATCTCTCATCGTGCTCCGGGTTCTATTGGGCAAAACCAAACACCTGGCCGGGTATTCAAGGGTAAAAAAATGGCGGGGCAGATGGGTAACGTTCGCTGCACCCGACAAAACCTAGAGGTTGTTCGTGTTGACGTTGATAAAAACTTAATCCTCGTCAAGGGTTCAGTTCCCGGTGCAAAGGGAGGGGATTTAATTATTCGCCCTGCCATTAAGACGCGGGCGTGAGGAGATTATTATGGAATTGAAAGTTGCTACAGTAGAAGGTGATTCGAGTTCTAGTGTTGAGGTGTCTGAGGCTGTATTTCAAAAAGCTTTTAACGAAGCGTTAATTCATCAAGTTGTTGTTGCGCATCTTGCTGGAGCAAGGAGAGGCACCCGAGCTCATAAGAGTCGTTCTGATGTGCGCGGCGGCGGTGCTAAGCCATGGCGTCAAAAAGGCACAGGGCGTGCGCGCGCAGGTACTATCCGCAGCCCGATTTGGCGCGGAGGTGGTAAAACTTTTGCTTCGTCCCCGGTAGATCATTCACAGAAAGTCAATAAAAAAATGCGGCGCAGTGCGATGTGCTCTATCTTGTCAGAGTTAGTGCGCCAAGATCGGTTAATGCTTATTGATAGTTTACAGATGGACACGCCAAAAACCAAAGAGCTATTAAGTAAGCTCAAAAATTTGGGCGTAGTAGATAATGCTTTAATCGTTTCCTCGGAATTTGATGAAAAGCTTTATTTGTCCTCGCGAAATGTGCATAAACTTGAAGCGCGTGATGTCTCCAAAATAGACCCGGTATCATTGATTGCGTACGAAAAAGTATTGATGACTGTGGATGCAGTGAAAAAAATCGAGGAGCTATTGGGATGAATCGACAGCGATTGATGAAAGTATTGTTGGCGCCACATGTTTCAGAAAAAACAACAGTGCTTGGCGAAAGCGGAGCCCTCGTTTCCTTTAAGGTCGTGAAGGATGCAACAAAACAGGAAGTTAAAGCAGCCGTTGAGCTTATGTTTGACGTCAAAGTAGGTGATGTGCGTGTGCTTAATATGAAGGGCAAAACCAAACGCAAACAGCGTGGCCCTGGCGGTCGTCGTCCAGATTGGAAAAAGGCGTATGTTGCGTTGCAAGCAGGTTCTGAAATCGATTTTGCGAGCACCGATTAAGCTAGCTAGCCAGGAAAGGTAAAGAGTAATGGCAGTAATTAAAACAAAACCAACCTCAGCAGGACGAAGATTTGTCGTTAAGGTTGTAAATAAAGACTTGCATAAAGGCAAGCCTCACGCGAGTTTGTTAGAGAAGCAGAAGCAAAACGCAGGACGCAATAACGCGGGTCGCATCACGGTAAGGCATCGTGGTGGTGGGCATAAACAACATTATCGAATCATTGACTGGAAACGTAGCAAAGATGGTGTGCCAGCCACCATCGAAACGATAGAATACGATCCTAATCGGACGGCGAACATCGCCTTGCTGTGTTATGTAGATGGTGAGCGTCGTTATATTATTGCGCCAAAGGGAGTCAGTGCTGGAGATAAAATTGTATCTGGAAGTGACGCGCCGATTAAGGTTGGAAATTGTTTGCCCCTACGGAATATTCCCGTTGGTAGTACCGTACATTGTATTGAGCTTAAGCCTGGCAAGGGTGCGCAAATCGCGCGTAGCGCGGGTGCTTCTGCGCAACTGGTTGCGAAAGAAGGCCAGCATGCTATGTTGCGCTTACGTTCTGGAGAAATTAGAAAGGTTCTTGCAGATAGTCGTGCAACGATGGGGGAAGTCAGTAACTCAGAGCATAATTTACGCTCTGTGGGTAAAGCAGGCGCGAAGCGCTGGTTGGGAATTCGTCCGACGGTGCGCGGTGTCGCAATGAACCCCGTTGATCACCCGCATGGTGGTGGTGAGGGGCGTACTTCAGGTGGCAGACATCCAGTGTCTCCTTGGGGGATGCCGACAAAAGGTTATAAAACGCGGAAAAATAAGCGCACTGATAAACTCATTGTTCGGCGCAGAAATAAGTAGATAAGTAATTGGCTATATAGAGGAATAAGCATGCCACGTTCAATCAAAAAAGGTCCATTCATCGATGCGCACTTGCTCAAAAAAGTAAGTAAAGCGGTTGAAGAAAACAGTCGACGTCCCATTAAAACGTGGTCGCGGCGCTCAATGATTATTCCCGATATGGTAGGTTTGACGCTAGCGGTGCATAATGGTCGACAACATGTTCCCGTGATAATTAACGAAAACATGGTGGGGCATAAGCTCGGTGAATTTTCAATCACTCGTACCTATCGTGGTCACGTAGCAGATAGAAAATCAAGATAAAGGGTAGGGCAATGCAGGTATACGCAAAACTACGTTATTCACGAATTTCACCGCAAAAAGCAAGATTAGTTGCAGATGCAATTCGAGGTCAAGAAGTCGAGAAAGCCCTGACTTATTTGAGTTTCAGCCAAAAAAAGGCTTCGGGTATTATTAAAAAGGTATTGGAGTCTGCAATCGCAAATGCTGAGCATAATGAAGGGGCCGATATTGACGAACTCCGAGTGAGTGCTGTCACGATTGACGAAGGTCCTACCCAAAAAAGAATTCAGCCGCGAGCGAAAGGTCGCGCTGATCGTATTTTGAAACGCAGCAGTCACATATGCGTGACTGTTTCGGATCAGTAGAGGGAGCCGATAATGGGTCAGAAAGTACATCCAACAGGTTTTCGCTTAGGAATAGTCACCGACTGGAATTCTAAGTGGTATGCGGAAACTAAAGACTATGCGAATTACTTAAACAACGATATTCAAGTACGTGAATATCTTAAGAAAAAACTGCAGCATGCCTCAGTGAGTCGCATTCAAATTCAACGCCCTGCAAAAAACGCGCGTATTACTATCTATACGGCTAGGCCAGGAATCGTTATCGGAAAAAAAGGCGAAGACATCGAGAGGCTTCGTAAAGAAGTTTCGAAAATGATGGGTATCCCTGTACATATTAATATTGAGGAAATTCGTAAGCCTGAGTTAGACGCGCAGCTTGTTGCTGAAAGCGTGGCGCAGCAACTAGAGAAACGAATAATGTTTCGTCGGGCGATGAAACGGGCAGTCACCAATGCCATGCGCATCGGCGCTAAAGGGATTCGTATTAATGTTGCTGGTCGATTAAATGGGGCTGAAATTGCACGTGGCGAATGGTATCGAGAGGGTCGAGTACCACTGCATACCCTGCGTGCTGATATCGATTACGGTTTAGCTGAAGCATTGACGACATACGGAATTATTGGCGTAAAAGTCTGGATATTTAAAGGCGAGATTTTTGAGCGGCCCACCGAGATTGAAGAAGACGATCACTCGAAAAAAGCACCGTCTGCGGTAAAAGGATAGCAAGATGTTACAGCCTAAACGTACAAAATTTAGAAAGCAATTTAAAGGCAGAAACCGCGGTTGGGCGGCGACTGGAAATAAAGTGAGCTTTGGAGAGTTTGGTTTAAAAGCTACTGCTAGAGGTCGAATTACAGCGCGGCAAATCGAGGCAGCGCGGCGTGCAATGACTCGGCATATTAAGCGTGGTGGAAAAATTTGGATTCGAATATTTCCTGACAAACCGATTACCGAAAAGCCGCTAGAAGTTAGAATGGGTAAAGGTAAAGGTAATGTCGAATACTGGGTTGCACAAATTCAGCCTGGTCGCATGTTATATGAAATGGAAGGTGTTACTGAGGAAGTGGCTAGGGAAGCATTCAAATTAGCTGCTGCCAAATTACCAATCGGAACAACCTTTGTGACACGAACGGTGATATAGATGAAAGCCAGTGAGTTAAGAGAAAAAGACCTCGAAGCGCTTGGAAAAGAAATAGAAGAGTTATTGCGGAATCAGTTTAATCTTCGCATGCAACATGCTACAGGTCAGTTAGGGCAGCACACCGAGCTCAAAAGCGTTCGTAGGAGCATCGCCCGAGTGAAGACTGTAATGAACGAGAAAATGAAGAGTGCCAAACAATGACTGAAGAAGTAAATGCTGTGCGTACTGTGCAAGGCAAAGTTATCAGCAATAAAATGGAGAAAACGATTACCGTGCTGATCGAGCGCAAAGAGCCGCATCCGATCTATGGCAAGTATGTTAAGCGTTCTACTAAGCTGAAAGCGCATGATGAAACCAATCAGGCCAATGAGGGTGATACGGTGAGC
>CAZWUO010000101.1:0-12418 GCA_964636675.1 uncultured Ectothiorhodospiraceae bacterium | reverse complement strand
TAAAAATAAAAAATAAAGATAGCTTTAAAAAAAATGAACACTTTGATGAGTCACTCTATCATCAAGGGTTAGTCTGTGCAGCTTGTCACCTTAGAAAAAATAAACGTTACGGACCTCCGCGCAAAGGTCAAACTATAACCGGGGAGATTAATGCTCCCGGTATGCCACATAACGGTTTTATCGCTCAAACGGCCTTTACAAAATCGGCTTTTTGTAAAGGCTGTCATCAGTTTGATGCAGATGGTTATGCGCTCAATGGTAAATTGCTGGAAAACACCTATAACGAATGGGAACAAAGTGATTATGCGTCTAAAGGTATACAATGCCAAAATTGCCATATGCCAGATAGACGACATCTTTGGCGCGGTATACATGATCAAGAAATGGTTAAAGACGCACTTAGAATAAGCATTAGCGATCAGCAACAAAAACTTAATCTTGGCGAAGAATTAAAAATTTCGATTAAGCTTGAAAACATAGGGGCAGGTCATCACTTTCCAACCTATCTAACACCCAGAATATTGGTTAGAGGCCATCTGCTAGACGATGCCCAGCAACGCATAGAGGGAAGTCTTTTAGAAGCTAGCATTGGACGCGAAGTCCCGCTGGATTTATCGCATGAAATATTTGATACAAGAATTGCTGCTAATGATTTTATTATTGTCGACTACCAACAATTATTGGATGACTATAGCCATAGCATAAAAATTGAAGTGATAGTGCAACCTGATTATTTTTATGAAAAATTTTACCGATCTATGCTTGAGAATAATTCTGCAGGAAAAGGAAAAAAATTAATTGAAGAAGCATTGAAAAATGCCAGTTCATCCGAATATTTATTATTTGATAAGACCATAATCATTAATCGCACCACGCCGAAAAAAGCAATCAATAAGAAGCCATTTTCATTGTCAGGCTCGCCAATCGTCAACACAAAAGTCAGTGTTGATTGGAACGAAAGCTCTATCCAATGGTATTCCTATAACGAAGGTTTAAAAAAAGCAAAAGAAACCAATAAACCTATTATGTTAATTCTATATGCAGACTGGTGCCCCACTTGTCATGCCTATAAAAAAATATTTTATAGAAATGACATATTGAAGGCATCAAATAACATGATAATGATACGTATCAATGTTGATGAATATCCAATACTCAGTGAAAGTTTCAATGCAGATGGAAATTACGTGCCACGCACATTTTTGCTTGACTCGTTAGGAAATAGATTAAATATTGCAAACTTCATCACCCATAAATTTAAACATTTTATCCCAGAAAGTGAGCTAATGGTGTTCTTCAAGATATTTGAGAATGCGGCCAATCTTTAATGTTATCTCTTTGGGGCGAATTCCCCACAGCTTGCTGCGGGGTTGTTTATTTTTCATTTTGAGCCGTCAAGACATTTGAATATTTTGGGATTAATGGCATTACAGCTGCTCGTACCATGTTTTAATTTCCACTGCCAATGCTACCGGTATATCTTCCTGCCAAAAGTGTTTGCCGTTGCCCATGTCTTTGACAGTTAGTGAATTTTCGGGATTAAAATTTCCTATGATTTCAGAAACAGCGCTGTTTGGAATTAATACGCCAGGGCTTGCATGCATAAATAGGCGAGGCACGGGATTTGTCGTCAGGTATTGTACATTTCTCCCCAATAGTTCGATATTGGTGTCGCCAAATCCGTCGGGAGCTCCGCCTGTTACCGGTACTTCCAGCGGTACGATTGCCAGAACATTTCTATCTTCTTCGGCAATAAAAGGTTTGCGGTAAACGGTTAACTCTTCATCCGTAAATTTGTGATCACTCATTTCCGGGCTTATAAGCATGCCTTTAATGAAGGTGTTTTCAGTAATAATGCTGCTATTGCCTTCGGGAGAGCGAAAAAATTGTGCCTGTTGCGGCATAAAATCAAATGACGGAACAGGCCCTAGCAGCGCTTCAAAAAATATAATGCCTTTAATATTCTCAGGGAAACGGGAAGCATAGGCAAGGGCGGGTACAGATCCGATATCATGAACGACAAAAGTGATGCGCTTGCTGTCCAGCCCAAGTGTTTTAATAAATGCAAGCAGATATGCCGAATGTTGTTTAAACGTATAGGTAATATCGGGCTTCGATGATTCTCCATAGCCGATCATATCAAGCGCGATAATATGTGCGTCTTGCGGCAGGCCGGGAATAACTTTTCGCCATAAATAAGCCTGTGTAGGCTGACCATGAACCAAAATAAGCGGATCGCCTGCTGTGTTGCCTGCTTCGAGATAACTGATAAAAGACGGTTCTTCTTTTTTACCGACTTGTACAAGTTCCTGGCGGGCTAGAGCATCTGAAAATGTGCTGTTGTCGGCATCAGCAGAAGTAAAGAACCCGGAAGGATTATTAATGGCATCAAATTTTATGTTTTCCTCCGTCATAAAATTGCTTACATCAATTGATCGTCGTTGAAAATCATTGCTTGCATTGCCAGAGTCATCATGCACGCACCCGGTTAATAAAAATGCAGCCAAAAATATCAATAAAAGTGAAATTCTGCTACAAAAATTTGCATGAACTATACAGTGGTTTACCATGGACTATCTCCTGATTAAGATTCGTATCCGGTTTTTATGGAGTGGCTGGTTTGGTTTTTGTTGTCTGTGCACGACGAATCAAGAAACCAAACAGTGATACCGGCCAGGTGCGAGGAATAAGACGGTTTTCCCAGGCATAAATTTTATTTAACAAGCCCGGTACTACGGTTACTTTTTTGCCAAGTGCACGCAATCCAGCCCGTGCTGTGTGTTGTGGCTGCATAGTAAACATAGGGATTTTTTTAAAATTAATGCCCATGTTTGCTATCATTTCGGTTGCCGTAAGCCCTGGAGACAAAACTGAAACATCCACACCATGAGGCGCGAGTTCAACATGTAGTGCTTCACCTAAACTCAGAATATAGGCCTTGCTTGCCGCATAATTGGCGACATACGGAATGCCCTGATAAGCAAACAGACTTGAGGTAAAGAGTATTCCGCCACGTCCCCGTTTTTTCAAACGTCGACCAAATACATTTACTATGCGCATTGGTACAATGGTGTTTAACAGAACCAAGGCGTCATTTTCATGTGGTTCAGTTTCCACAAATTCACCGACGATTTCGGTGCCGGCATTGGGTATGACTAAACCGATATCGAGATCGTGAGTTACCTGTTCAAGTTTCTCGATAGCATCATCGCAGGAATCTCTTCCGTTTCCAGCCCGCTATCTGCGCCGCGTTATAGATTCCGGGTGTGTTTGGATAACCCTGACCATCTGCACGCACAATGGTGGTTTCGGTAATAATCAAGCCTGCTGCGGCACGGCGTGCATAATATTCCGCAGATCTTCTGCGTGGGCACCAGATCGTCATCCGCCATGCAGCGTGTCAGGGGAGCATTACGATGCGGTTGTTTATCCAGCCGTGGCATTGAGCCTTATCGGTTGGAGGAGGAGCTGTGAGGCGGCCTGTTTTTGCTGCTTTTGAAGCATCTTCATTGCTCCTGTACCTTGTATTCGTGATTAAATATTCGAGTTAGGTTTATGGTAGTTTGAACACCTCTGGTTTACTATTACAGAAATCAAGATAATACTGTTCTCTATTTGAGAACAGTTATCGTGAATTATCGGGGTTCAGCAGATGGAAAATCTAAAACGGATGGCGATATTCAGTGTGGTAGTAGAGGCGCAAAGTTTCTCGGAAGCAGGGCGGCGACTGGGCATCGCCAAATCAGCCATCAGTAAACATGTGAGCTTGTTGGAGGATCATCTTGGTGTGCGGTTGCTAAACCGAACCACCCGCCAACTCAGCCTTACCGAGGCTGGCGAAAAATTTTACGCTCATTGTGCGCGGATTGTGAGCGAAGCCAAGGAGGCAACACGAGAGGCGCGACAACTACAGGAACAGGCCGTAGGTACGCTGAAATTATCCTGTACGGTGGCTTTTGGGACGAAACATATCGTACCGTTGCTGAGTAAATTTCACAGAGACTACCCCGAGCTTAAGGTGGAATTATTGCTGAGTGATGGGGTGGTTAACATTGTTGATGAAGGCATTGACCTGGCGATTCGTATTGGTTGGTTGCCCGAATCCAATCTGGTGGCGCGCAAATTATTTACCGCGCCGCGCCGTGTAGTCGCAACACCGGAATATTTGCAACAACACGGCACGCCACAATTGCCAACGGAATTGGTCAACCACAACTGGATCGTTATTTCCCTGTTGCCTTCACCCCAGCGTTTCACCTTTAGCCGCCATGGGCAGCAACAAACCGTGCATATGATGAGCACTACCCGCACCAACAGCATGGATGCCGCGCTTGCATTTATTCGCAACGGCGATGGCATTGGTGCCATGTCGGTTTTTCTGATCGAAGAGGATATTAAGGCGGGACGGCTTGTGCCTTTGTTAACCGAGTATGAAACAGCGGCGGCCGGTGTTTTTGCTGTCTATCCGGATCGTCACCATGTACCGGCCAAGGTGCGATTGTTTATCGAAATATTGACGGATTATTGTAGAGGGTTATCCTCGTTTTAAATTCTACTGCAATCTTCCCAGTAACGATTGCCGCATCAAGTAGTGATGCAACTGAAGGTTCAAGAAAAATTATCTTAATTGGCACTATCGTAAACGACAAAACTTATATAACCCCCATCTCTCGGCCTACTTTTGCAAACGCAGCGATGGCTTTATCGAGGTGAGTTTTATCGTGTGCGGCGGATATTTGCACACGTATTCTAGCCTGTTGTTGCGGCACCACAGGATAGAAAAACCCGATTACGTAGATACCTTGTTGCAATAAATCGGTGGCCATTTGTTGCGCGAGTTTTGCATCGTATAACATGATCGCGACGATGGGGTGGATGCCGGGTTTTATAGCAAACCCTAAGGCTGTAATTTGTTGCCGAAAATACGCCGTATTGTCCCAGAGTTTTTTCCGCAAGGTATTGGATGCAGACAATAGCTCGAATGCTTTTATACTGGCATTCACTAATGCGGGAGCGAGTGAGTTGGAAAATAAATAAGGTCTTGAGCGTTGGCGTAATAAATCAATAATTTGTTTGTTTGCGGCGACAAATCCGCCGGCAGCTCCTCCCATGGCTTTGCCGAGTGTGGAGGTGATGATATCAATTTTTTCCATGACGTGATGATGCTCTGCACTACCACGACCATTGGGGCCAACAAAACCAGTGGCGTGCGAATCATCTACCATGAGCATTGCATCATACTGTGCGGCAAGTTGGGTTATCTCTTGTAGCTTGGCGATATCTCCGTCCATGCTGAACACACCATCGGTAGCGATTAAACGCGTTCTATAGTGTTGCGTGTTTTTTAATTGCTTGGCTAAATCTTGCATATCGCTGTGGGCAAAGCGAAACCGTGCGGCTTTGCATAAACGTATGCCATCGATAACCGATGCATGATTGAGTGAGTCTGAAATGATGGCATCGTTGGCATCTAATAGGGTTTCAAACAAACCTGCATTGGCGTCAAAGCAGGAGCTATACAAAATAACATCTTCGGTCTTTAAGAATTTTGCGATGCTGTGCTCGAGTTGCTTGTGTATATCTTGGGTGCCACAAATAAAACGTACCGACGCTAATCCAAAGCCGTGTGTTTTTAGGCCGTCGATGGCCGCCTCGATGAGCTCTGGGTGGTTTGCTAGCCCGAGGTAATTATTCGCACAAAAGTTGCTGACCTCGCCACCGGCTTGGGTGTTGATTGTTACCCCTTGCGCAGATGTGATAATGCGCTCGTGTTTGTATAGCCCTGCTTGCTCGATTTGTTCGAGAATTTTTGCATAAGGTGTGTCATCCATGGTGGTCTCCCGCTAATCCCAATTCAATATGACTTTTCCGCATTGGCCATCGTGCACGACTCGAAAGGCCTCTGCATAGTCCTTGATTGCAAACCGATGGGTGATGATAGGGTCGATGAGCAAACCGCTACGCAGTAGTTGGGTCATTTTATACCAGGTCTCGTACATTTCTCTGCCATAAATGCCCTTGAGCTTTAATCCTTTAAAGATGACTTGATCCCAGCTAATGGTGGTCTCTGGCGGCAAAAAACCCAGTAGTGCTATTTTTCCTCCTTCATACATATTATTAATCATCGAATTTAGCGCACTGGGATTGCCCGATGTTTCTATGCCGATATCAAAACCATTCGACATATTGAGTGCTTGCATTGCATCTTCTAGATTTTCCTGATGAATATTAATCGCACACGAAGCACCTAATAAGCGGGCTAAATTTTTGCGATAATCTTTGGTTGCGGTAACCACAACATGTCTTGCACCGACAAATTTCGCCACTGCACCGGCCATGATGCCAATCGGCCCCCCTCCGGTGATTAACACATCTTCACCGACGGTAGCAAAAGACAGCACACAATGCACGGCATTGCCTAATGGGTCTAAAATAGCGGCAATATCACTCGGGATGTCGGGATGGATTGGCCAGAGGTTTTCTGCGGGCATGCCTAAATATTCCGCAAAAGCACCGTCTCTATCGCTGCCGACTCCGCGCGTTTTATGACACAAATGGCGTTTACCCGCGCGGCAATTGCGGCAAGTTCCACAGGTGATATGGCCTTCTCCGGAAACTCTATCGCCGATGTTATAAGCATCTACGCCTGGGCCTATTTCAACAATATGTCCGACAAATTCGTGGCCAATAATTCGCGGTACTTTGAGATGAGCCTGTGACCATGCATCCCAGTTATAGAAATGTAAGTCTGTGCCACAGATCGCTGTTTTACTGATCTTAATCAGCACTTCGTTAGTGCCTGCTTTGGGTTTAGCAACATCTTGCATCCAGATACCGGGTTCTGCGCGACTTTTTACCAGTGCTTTCATAACAATTTTTATTCACCTATCTGTAATGAATCTATTGTGCTGTAATAAGTACTTACCCATCCGTAATAGGTAGGATGCCTCTATGCCAAGCAAAAATAAAGTACCGGTTAATAATTCATCTGATTTTGCGATTGCCAAAACCCTGAGTCCACGGCGTAAGACGACGACCGCAACGACCATAGACGAGTTGGCACAGGAGCAATTAGCTCACTTTTCGATTGACCCTCATACTGAAATGGGACGTTCACTGGCGTGTTTAGCAGTAGATATTTATCAAGCCAATGTCGATCTGCATAAAATGTGGGAGTCTTCCTTGCTTGAGTTAACGCAATTAGAAAGAAAAGATCGCATTGCTTATTTTAATGCCAAAAAGTTTTTATGTTTTCAGCTCGCCAAACTATTAGACACCTTGCAAAACCCTTTTCGCAAAACGTATCAGTCTATTGTGCCGGAGCAATCAAGCCGTATCGCGAAAGGCCCTTATCCGATATTTGATAATGTAACCGCTATTTTCTCGGCGACACCGGTGATTACTCGCACCGCGACTTATCTGTATGCATGTACCGAGTGGATAGACGATGCATTTCAAGGTAAAGAGAGCTTGTTAGAGGTTTATTCTCGATTACTCAATCCCACTTCAATTAGTCTTGCTAATCACATTGTTGATCTTGAATGCGGGCCGTTGGCCGCGGAATACATGGCGTGGAATTTTAATTCGGGCATGGCGGCAATCGACGCTATTTTGAGTCATGTATTGGGTTATCAAGACGTTATTATTTGCTCGCGTAATGTCTATGGCGGTACCTATCAATTACTCGCTGACTGGTTTGGCAAACCGAGTAATTTAGATATCGGCATACATTGGTTTGATGGTTATGATGTTGCCAGTTTTCAGGCGGCTATGACTGTCGCAGAAAAAAAATATGCGCAGCGGATAAAAGAGGGCAGGCGCATTTATGTCTATATCGAGTCGCCGTGTAACCCCCATGGTTATATGTTAGATGTCGCCGGAATCTGCGCGTATGCACATACAAAAGCTTATACGGTGATTTGCGATACCACGGTTGCCACACCTTTTTTGTTTCAACCGTTTATCCGCGATGACGTATTGGAACGCCCGGATTTTGTCATTCACAGTTATACCAAGGACATTACGGGTACGGGTGTTACCACGGCAGGTGTGGTGATTGGCCTCAATGAGCAGATGTTTATCCCGAAAAATGAAGTCGTGCATAAACTCGATCATCATGGCGAGGAAAAAACCTATCAGTGGAATGATACCTTGTTCTGGAATGTGTATTACGTAAAAGGCGCTTTTTTGGATTCTGAAAAGGCGTTTGAAGTCATTAATGGTTCGCGTACCTTGGAATTGCGCATGATTAAAAAAACCATAAACACCATTGCGCTGGCGCGGTATTTTGCATCCCACCCAGAAGTCCGGGTGAATAGTAATGCACTGGAAGAGAATGAGAATGCGGTATTCCGCAAAAAATACATGTATCTCGAACTGCCAGTGCCCTTGTTCACCATCGACATGGAACAAACTCGCATAGATCGCATTACGTTTACCCGATTTTTTGATTGCTTGGAACCAACCTTTGGCCACATGGTTTCCTTGGGACAATCGAATACTATGATTTTATGTCCTGCGCTTACCAGCCATTCAGAAATGTCTGCGGACAATCTCAAACAAGCCGGTATTACACTCACGACTATTCGTATTTCAGTCGGTGACGAAGATGCCCGTACCCTGATTGCACATTTTGTTAAAACGGTTGAGTTGGTGATTGATCCGGTTATACCTGGGTTCTCGGCGCAGTTTATGGCGTTAGACGCAGTGGACAAGCTGTATAAAGAAGTCTATTTAGACGTTCATCAACGTTGGATTGAAGCCCAAGCAAAGACCGCGAGTTTGGTGCTTTAAGTGCTTAGATCGTTCAACTGCGGATTCTAGGATCATGGAGTAAGTCGTTGTCGATGTCCTATCCGGTTGATGAATTATTAGCGCAATTGACGACGACTTTTGCGTCCTGTCTTAATGTGGTGTTACACGCCCCTCCCGGTGCGGGAAAAACCACGCGTATACCCTTGGCGTTGCTTAAGGCAGGGTGGCTAGGCACAAAAAAAATCATCATGCTCGAGCCACGTCGCATAGCGGCACGTGCGGCAGCGCAATTTATGGCTAAGAGTTTGGGTGAATCCGTTGGTCAAACAGTGGGCTATCGGGTGCGGCTTGATCGCAAGATCGGGCCTAAAACACGTATCGAAATCGTCACCGAAGGCATATTGACCCGGATGTTACAAAATGATCCGGCGCTGGAAAATTACGGTGTGGTCATTTTCGACGAATTCCACGAACGCAATCTCAATAGCGATCTTGGTTTGGCGCTTTGCCTTGATGCGCAACAAGGACTACGTGAAGATTTAAGATTATTGGTGATGTCAGCGACGCTTGATGGCGCGACTGTCGCCAAGCTTTTGCATGATGCTCCCCTGTTAACCAGTGCCGGGCGCAGTTATCCGGTAGAGATTCGCCATCGGCCGCTACGGGCGAACTTCAGCCGCGATCATCGGGGTTTTATCGACGAGCTGGTGCAGTGTATTTTGGCGGTGCTCAAGGAAGAAGAGGGCAGTGTCTTGGTGTTTTTGCCCGGTGCTGGCGAAATACGCCAGGTTTATGCGAGATTGCAAAAATCTCAAATCAGTGACGATGTTTTACTCGCGCCACTCTTTGGGCAACAGACCGCATTCGTGCAAGATGCGGCAATTCAGCCCGCGTCCAAGGGCAAACGCAAGGTCGTACTGGCGACGGCCATTGCGGAGAGCAGCCTCACGATTGAAGGCATTCGTATTGTGATCGATGGCGGACTAATGCGTATGCCGCGTTTTGATCCGAATACCGGTTTGACGCAATTGGCGACGTTGGCCGTATCACAAGCCAGCGCCGATCAACGCAGTGGTCGTGCGGGGCGTACTCAGGCGGGTGTCAGTTATCGTCTATGGGCTCAGACTAGGCATTTATTGCCCTATACGAAGCCAGAAATTATGGATGCTGATTTAGCCCCGTTGCTGCTGGAGCTTGCGCAATGGGGGGTTGCCGATGTCGCCGATTTAACGTGGCTAGACCTACCGCCCACGCCGCATGTGGCACAAGCTAAGGACTTATTGCAGCAACTGGGTGCGCTCGCCAATGGACGCATTACCACGCATGGCAAGGCGCTGGCGCAGTGGGGGACTCACCCACGTCTCGCGCATATGATGTTGTGTGGTAAAAAAATCGGCGCCGGTGTGCTGGCCTGTGAAATTGCAGCGGTGTTGAATGAGCGTGATGTGCTACGCGGACGCCAGCGTGAGAGTGATCTGCGTTTGCGTATTGCCCGTTTACGGCGGAGTAAAGACTGGCAGGAAAGCGCCCCATTGATGGAGACTGATCTCGGTGCGCTACGCCAGGTACGCGAAACTGCAAAACAATGGCAGCGTCAACTATTAGGTCAGGCAACATCCACGCAAACAGAGGATGCCATGACGGGTGTGGTACTGGCTTATGCCTATCCTGATCGCATTGCGCATGGTCGCAACAATGTCCATCACAAGCGGGGTAACCGCACAAGCCCACGTTTTTTATTGAGCAATGGACGCGGTGCGATACTGCATGAAGGCGATATGTTGGGTACTGAGGAATTTATCGTCGCGGCGCATCTTGATGGTATTAATGAGGCACGCATCTTTCTCGCAGCGGGAATCCAGCGCGAGCAGTTGTTAGAGTTTCACGCGGACTTAATACGCGAAAAAACCTATGTAAGCTGGGATAAGCGCAATGCCTGTGTGTTAGCGCGCCGCCAGCAGTGTTTGGGTGAGATTGTCATCGATGATGAAACCTGGCAAGAGGCTGAGCCGGAAGCTGTGCAAAATGCCTTGCTCGACGGAATTCGAGAACCGGGCTTGGATTGTCTTCCGTGGACTAGCACTAGCCGAGAGTTACAGGCCCGAGTGAGCTTTTTGCACGAGCAATTTGACAGCGCTTGGCCTTGTTTTAAGGATGCCGTATTACTGGAAACCTTGGATGATTGGCTGGCGCCTTATCTCAATAACATGTCGCGGCTGTCTCACTTGTCAAAGCTAGATCTGCACAGCATTCTATTGGCGCGTTTGCCATGGGATTTGCAACGCCAACTTGATGCGTTAGCACCCACACATATTAGCGTGCCCAGTGGTTCGCGGGTAAAATTAGATTATACGCAGCGTCCCCCCGTGCTCGCGGTGCGTTTGCAAGAAATGTTTGGCCTTATCGATACCCCTCGAATCGCCCATGGCAAAATCGCCGTATTACTGCATTTACTCTCACCCGCACGACGTCCTCTGCAAATTACCCAAGATCTCGCGGGATTCTGGTTGAGTTCCTATCACGCTATTAAAAAAGAAATGAAAGGGCGTTATCCCAAACATCACTGGCCAGATAATCCGCTAGAGGCTCAGGCAACGGCAAGGGTTAAACCTAGATTCCGCCGTTGATCGCTAATCTCGTGACATAACTCACTGAAATGTCAGAGTTAACGACTGAATCAAGCACTTCAACTCGTCTAACTGCGGATTCTAGGTTAAACCGAAAAAAATGTGTGTTGCGTCACATTTTAGCAGTGGCCATATATACAACTTTCCTGCGCAGCCGAGATATCTACGAATTGTTTGATATATGGGGGAGAGAAGACAATGCATGCCCAAAATAGAATGAATACCGCAGAAGCATTGAATAATTATGTGACGCTTGATAAAGCTTGTATAAGAATTTTTCCGTTGCTGGTTGAGCAGCTAGAGATCGCCAACCAACAGCTAGACGAGGGAGTAAATGCTTTGCTTCAAGGTTTTAGTTATCTTGCGAGCGCGATGAGTTCTATTGACCCTGCCGACTTAGATGGTGATTTGTCGTCGGACATCGTAAAAAGGATTAACAATATTCAACGGTTTACCCAAAACCTAATCAAGACGGGGGAGTCTATCCACCAGATCACGGTCAATGAGTCGGTCGAACACCAAGGCCCAGAAAAATCTGCAAACAGCCAATACTCAGAAGTTCGCACACTCAATATCCAGCGACTCGCGGCGGATGTAAAACATGAGGCTGATACTATCATCAAAGAATTGGAAGCGGCACAAAATGCCTTGCTCGATGATGCCAGTCCACTCGAGAAGAAAAGATTAGCGATGGTCAAAACACTGATTGAAATGCAAATGGAGGTCAATAAAATGATTGTCGCATTTCAATTTCAAGATCGTGTGAGTCAAATCGTTAATGCGGTTATTAATTCGATGCAAGATCTGACCGAATATGTTTCCGATACGGATAATAATATACAAGTCGATGGTGCCGATAGACTGGTTAATCTTGCTGCGATGATAGAACGCGTTGAGTGCCACTATATTTCCAAAGAGCAATATGAATTAACGGGTGATCATAAAGACGATGGCTCTGACGATATTGTGCTTTTTTAGGATAAACCTAGAATCCGCAGTTGGACGAGTTGAAGTGTGCGTTTGCGGTGGTGTATATC
>CAZWUO010000100.1:0-12473 GCA_964636675.1 uncultured Ectothiorhodospiraceae bacterium | reverse complement strand
GCGAAATGACGCGTAATAGCCGGTCTATTGCAAGGAATTTCAACGAAGTCATGGATGGAATAGGGCGTGTAATAAGGCCTAAATCTATAACGCCACGGGTATAGAATAAGCATCTACCCTAAATTCAATAAATAAGGAAAATATTTCATATCATGTCAATAACTATTAAAACAATAATTGTGTCAAGCATACTATTTATGATTTCCTGCGCAAAAGATGAAAACTCTGATTCTGCACTAGTTAGTTGGATTCACGAATCCGAAGAATATGTCTATTCAAAGTCATTAGCGATAAATGGTACATCAAATGCAATCGAAGGAGTATTTGTCTATTTTTATGACAAGCAAGTAGCTTGTGATGATACAAATGTATTTGAAGAAAATTTTTATGATGATCCAATCGTCAAAGTCTTTTATCCTCTAAATGGAAGTGTTTTTGATAAAGCGAAATCTGTATTTTTCAAATCACCTAATAAGTCATCACTTGATTCTGAATCTATTTTGTTTGATGGAAAAATCGAAATATCAACACCTAACTCGATAGAAATTATTATTGGGTCAGTTAAAATAAGTGGAGTAGGAGTTAACGGAGATTCAAGCATTATTGGTAGCTTTGAAGCTACTAAGTGCTATTGATATTACGCGGAGTCGTTACCCCTAAGCGTTATACAAAATGGTGGGTGGATAAGTGAAACGCATCCACCGTCTTACCCTTCTAAGGACAGAAGGTGGATGCGCTGCGCTTATCCACCCTACTTATCACTGCGGAATCTAGGGTTATCAATCATCGTTTGTAATTTGTAGTGGGTGACATCTTCCCAGCCTGAGTGTCCCAACATTTGCCGACGGTCTTGTGTTGATTAGCCAGTTCCTGTAATCGATCAAAGTCGCCGTTCAAACCAAGCTTTAGTGTGGCCAAAATGAAGTTGTCGGGTTTCGTGCGAGCACTGATTACCGTATATTGAGCAATTCCGACAATAACAATAAGCTATTAACCCGCTCATCCAATGTATGCCGCACAGCTATAAAAAAATTTAAGCAAGGCTTTATGTTGCAAGAGCACTTATCACTATTTTAGAGGGGATAAAAAATGAACATCGCGCCTATTATTGGCATCAGCCTATCACTCGCTTTTGCTAGTCTCAGCATTACTACAAAGGCATTGAGCGCAAACCCAGTATTGGGAAATTCGCAAGGCAAGGGGCAAACATTAAACGAAGAATTTATTTATTCTGCAAACCAAGCTAACCATAATCTTTCTGCATATCGGATAGATAAAAGTAGCGGTGAGTTAACACAAGTTCCAGGCTCACCCTACGCAACAGGAAAATTTCCCGTATCAATTGCGGTTTCTCCCAATGGCAAACACATCTATGTTGCGAACCAGGGTTCGAAAACAATTTCTGGCTTCGAGGTTACGCATGCCAGTGGCGCACTCAAGCCAATAAAGGGATCACCTTTTGCGGCTGGAGATTATCCTGACGGAATAAAAATCTCCCCCAATGGAAAGTTTGCATTGGTGACTAATGAAGACGACGATACGGTTACCACCTACGCACGAAACCCAGAAGGTATGCTAAGCAATACTCACCATATCGCTAAAACAGGTAAACATCCCATTTCAGTGATGGTAAGTCCCAACGGCAATTACGTGTATGTTGCTAATTTTGATTCCAATACCGTTAGCTCTTATACGCTTGACAATACGACTGGAAAACTCACTCCTAGCGGTACTCCAGCGCATACCGATGAGCACCCAATCTATGTTGCTATCACCCCTGACAATCATTTTGCGTATGTTAGTAATTATGGATCAACAACCATCTCTGCATTTACCATTAATCCACAAGATGGATCATTAACAGAAGTTTCAGGCTCTCCGTACATCGCCGGAGGACAACCTTACTCTGTTACCATCGACCCAGGAAATCACTTTGTATATGTTGCAAACTGGGGAAGTCATGATCTTTCCGCATTTAAAATTAATTCAATCACTGGGCAGCTCGCGGAAATCAAAGAATCACCGTATAACGTAGACTGGTTCCCCTATGCGGTGGTGGTTGACCCTTCAACACATTATGTTTATGTTGCTAATAATGGGGCAAATAATATTTCTGCCTTTTCAATGGACAAAGATAACGGAACCCTAAAAGAATTAGAACACTCACCCTATAAATCCGGCCTCGGCCCTTATTCGTTGTCTATATCCACATTAAATTCGTTATAAATATCAAGCTTTAGAAAAAATCAAATCGGTAGCCAATATTCAGCGGCTGCCGATTTGAGTAATACCAAAATACCCCGTTAAATAAAACATCCTTGTTTATGAGCCTCGCGACCTTAAGGAACTCACATTTTTTTCGACATTATCAGTAAAGGTATTAATATTATTTTCAATATTGGATATGAAATCTGATATTTGATCCGATTGATAATAACCGTGAACGCCGCTTATCAAGATAACAATGAGGAATACGATGAGAAAAAAATTATTATAATTTGTTTTCACTTTCGGCTCAGAACTGGGTAGCTGACTTAATTGTTCGACTAATTCTTCTTCGTCAATATCATTAAATTCTTCAGTCTCTTCTTCAGAGAATCCGCAATCTAAATCTAATTCCTCGGTCAATTCATAAGGCTTGGAAACTGAATCATCACCCGATCCCTCCCCTCGCGCATTAATAGATGATAGTGGTTTTGTTTTCTCTTGTTGATAAATATAGCCGTATTCAAATGGCGTTAAATTATAACGATAAGTCTGCTTTAAATTATCCGGGTTCATATCCGGCTTAATATCATTACCCGGATCAAATGCCAAGCTATCAAGTTGCGAATCAATACTATCGAGTAACTTTTTGGTCAATACGTGCTTAAGGTGTTTTTTAATTTCTTTTTTATCAGCCGCTGAAAGCTGTACGTTTTCAGCGAGCGATTGATCAATTTTTGTATTCAGGGACTCTTTTACAGGTTCATCATATGCCGCAGAAGAAGATGCTGATGATTGAAAGTCAGCACCTTGAACTTCTTCGGTAGGTGTATGTTCAACACTCGGGGTGTCCTCTACAACAGGCTCAGATTCAATTTCATTGTCAACATTTGAGTCGGCAAATGTTTGTGGTTGAATATCTATGTCAAATTCATCTTCATTTGAAGGTATTTCGAATTGTGCCGCATAATCTTCGGATGTTTGTGACTCTGCATCACCATCGAAGTCAGTAACGGCTTGCGACTGATGATCAATATCCAAATCAGTGGGTGTATCCACCCAGCCAGATGCCTCTTCTATCTCTGCCTCTGCCTCTGCCTCTGCCTCTGCCTCTGCCTCTGCCTCTGCCTCATAATCCATGTCTGAGCTATCGTAACCCATATCAGGGCTATCGTAATCCATACCCGAGCTATCGTAATTCATGCTTGAGCTATCATGATCTGTGTTCGAGCTGGAAAATTCCGCTGGCTGAACTTCTATATCCACCATCTCATCGTCTGTATGGGTCTCTAAGCCATGCTCGTCATCAAGATCTGCTTCGAGTTCACCCGCGGATAATTCTTCTGAGCTGAACTCCGTATTTTGTTCCGATAAATCTTGGCTTGTCGCTTCTTTTGACGCTTGTGTTCTTTCATACTCCACAATCGTCTCGATAGAACTCGGGGTAAATAATTCATCAAAATCGTCAGATACATCGTGCGGCAAGCTATCCGTATCCAGATTCAATTTGTAAGATGCTTGTGCTGATTTTTTTTTGTAATTTCCGCTCATCTCTGGATAACTGTATTAATCCTAATAGAAACACACTAAATCCCAATCGTTATAGGTATATAAAGCGTCCAACAAATATAAAGTATTGAGAAAAAAGAGAATTTTCTAGTGGGTTTGCAACTAAAATAGACGTTTTATGAATAAAAAGATGTTAAATAACTAAAGCAATTTCTAAATTTGTGACAGAGTTGGCAAAAAGCCAACGAACCGTTAGTTAATGCTGCTTCTTGGCGAGCGCGGAAATGGGCACCTAATAACTACAAACCTCCGCGAAACTCTTTAAGAAGCTTGCCACTCCACTGTACAAGATTCGAAATTTTTTTTGATCTCGAAGCATTATTATTATCAAGTTGCTTGCGATCAGGATTCAAAACCTGTTTTTGGATAAACTGATCCATGGCTGCAAATAACTGATCAAATGTGAGTTGATTTCTCTGCCGATTAAAACGACTTGCAATATGCACCAAGCTATCCCCGGTAATACGCTCGTATCGATTAATCAAACTTGAACGCTTGCAAATACGTCGCAACATGGTGGCATATTTAATGCCCATAAGATCAGCACCACACTTAATCAGCCCAACATATGAAAACTGTAGTCGTTTAATCCGAATTTGTTGCCTTTTATAAGGTGTCTTATCCAGCCTGGAAGCATAATCTGAGGAAATCAATTCAATAAACTCATCTGGTTTATAATAATCATCGGTTGCTAAAAAGTGCTGAGGAAACTCTCTCAACGCATCACGCATGCAAAATATGGCATCTCGAGTAACACCATCAGGTGTTCGATACGGCTTGCGTTTCGAAATCGCTTTTTCGAAATAGACAAAGTCTTTATGGAACTTATTAAGCAACTCTGCGGTAGAGCTATCAGACATGATTTTTTGTTGTTCTTTTTTGGAAAACCCAATGCGATGCAAAAAATGACGCATCAGTGTATCTGTAAAACAGTCATCAAAAATTGACAATAGCTCATGCGCTACAAAGAAACTCGTTGATTTTTTTTCTTTAGTTAGTGCATAGTCAATCAGCTGAATAAAAGTCATCACAATGGTTTTTGCTTTTTTTCTTTGCTCGATCAAAGACGCAGACATTTTTTCAACGTCCGCATAGCGATATTCATGATGAAACAAGCCTAACTGACGAATCGTACCATAATCAATAATAGCACCATCCATCAATACATTGTCACCATCCCACTCTAACCAACAAAAGATATATTCGCTCTCCAAAATGGCTGCCATGCGCGCAAAGGATTGAGTTACATTTTGCAATAAATACTCATAACGGCGTTTTTTGTTTTGGATCACCGGAAACTGCTTATTATCGATCTCCCTCTTAATATAGTATTCCAGAATTTTGTTTAACTCTGCATGTAAATCCCGACGATATAAACCAAACATATGCGCTGGGCGTAACAAATTTCGGGCAGCTCGTACATTAATCGCGGTTCCATTCGGATATCCCACAACCGCTAAGATTCTTTCCGTAATAATTCCATTACGAAAAAATATATCACTGGTAATCGCAGTCCCTATTCCCTCCTCTATCAAGGCTCGTCCACACCCATACGGAATTCGCTTATCACCACTTTTAAAAAACATTTTAACCGTAGCAGTCGCCGGACTAAGGCGTGTTGCGCCGGTACCGCCGCTCGAAATATCCCATATACCTTTGCGCGACTTGAAACAACCATTCCATATGCTGCGCCCGTCTCCGGAAGTGAGTCCGTTCTTATTAGGGTGTTGCATTTGTAAATATCGAGTAGCCATATATTGATGCGGTTTGAGATCTTTCTGCTTGGACTTATTATTATTTAAAATATCGTATTCATTGATCACTTGTAGACTGAATGCATTCAATATAGCCTGGCTTAATGCTGCATTCATTTTGTGCGGATGATTAGCTGCTAGCAACCCCATATCTTTAGCCAACGCAAAATTGAAATAAAAAACTTTACCGTGTGGACGATACGCCGCGCTGTAACCAACATATACGCTTGGCACAGCCTCCATCAACGGATGTTTGCCATTAATTTTTTGGAAATGCGCGTATTTGCTTTTCGATAGTTTATGGTTGACCGATTTTTTTAGGGTTTTTTGAGTCATACTATAGATATCGGTAAACAAAGATAAGCCTTGAAAAGTTTCACTTATCCACCCACCATTTTGTATAAAGCTTAGGTGTAACTACATTATTCGCGTAATTTCAAAATGTATAGTCACTGCTCAGATTACGTTTGATTTGTTCGAGACCCAGGAAAAAGCGCGGAGTTCAGAGGTGTAAATGAGCACTTTTGACTTTTCTTGGATGGGGTGAGTAGTGACACTTAAATCTTAGACGCTATGGGTATATCTCATCCTGTCTTAAGGTAAGCACTTCCACTCCGCTATCCGTTACCAACACAGTATGCTCCCATTGGGCCGATAAACGACGATCTTTGGTCGTGATCGTCCATCCATCTGAATGTTGTTTGATATCCGGTTTCCCTTGATTAATCATAGGTTCAATAGTGAAGGTCATACCAGATTTTAATACGAGACCCTGACCTCTTTTGCCATAATGTAAAACCTGAGGCGATTCATGCATTTCTTTACCAATGCCATGACCACAAAATTCACGCACTACCGAATAATTATTCTGTTCCGCCAGTCGCTGGATGGCATATCCTATATCACCCAATCTCGCGCCGGGTTTCACACAGCGAATGGCCGCATATAAACATTGTTGCGTCACATCAACCAGGCGTTGCGCATGACTTGCTACAGCTCCCACGCAAAACATTTTACTGCTATCACCCATGTATCCATTTTTCTCAACCGTCACATCGACATTGACAATATCACCCTTCTTTAAGACCTGTTTTTCAGAAGGAATACCGTGACAAATCACGTGATTAACCGAAGTATTCACGGAAAACTGAAACCCATATTGCCCCTTGCTCGCGGGCCTGGCTGCCAGCTCCTCCACAATGTAACGATCACAAAAAGAATCTATTTGCAGGGTGTTAATACCCGGACGAATAATCGCCTCTAATGATTCCAAGACTTTTGCTGTCAGTCTACCCGCCACTTGCATCGCGGCAATTTCATCTACCGATTTGATCATGCCATTTTCTGACGAACACTGACTACCGAAACGACATCGTTTTGCCGGGCCTCATCCAACAGCATTTTGCAAGCCTGCGAATAAGTCATCGTCGGGTTAGACTCGACCAGCATTCCAACCTTCATCCAATGCTCTGCTTGAGCATTAATTGACCTCGACATCGCCTTACTCACAATGCGCGTCTGCTCGTGCAAACTCTCTGATATTTTGACAATACCCATAACCAGCCTTCTTCGATACGTTTCATATGCAAATCATATATGATTCACACTATAGTCAAAGCTAGCCGTTTTTTCAATCCCAAAGCATTGGCTGCCTTAAAAACTGCGTTTGCGGCGACGCAAACAAGTCGACATACATGAATATTAGGGCTTTTCTTTAAAGTTGATGAGATGGGGTGTTCTAAAAAATATCAGCATATGATTCACCGGCGCTGGAGCGCCGTGAGTAAGTTTTCAAATGCCGCTAAAAATATTTGCTCGTTAGCATCCTCCCAACCCGCAAAATCGGCGACCATACGCGCTTTTAACACATGCGATTTGCCACTGACCCAGTAACCGCTGGTTAATTTTCCATCAAGATTCAACGGAAACAAAAAATCGTCTTTGTTAGACACTGGTCGAGCAGTTGATTCCGCACTTTTGCTAAGGTTTTCAAAATGCTCTACCTCCGCATCCAGCCATTCACTGCCCAGGGATGACTCCGAGCAACAAAGCAATACTTTATCCCACGGTTTAATGGCTCGATCCACTTTTACCGACTCGGTATCGCCTGGGTATTTTTTGCGTTCATCCGCCCAACAACGAATACCTCGCAGTTGTAACTGCTCGATTAAACGCAACACAAATTTTTTATCCTTTTCGCTATAGCAAATATGACAGGAATAATACGCGAGAGCATGGTGCAATATCTGAGGCCAGTTTTCGATGAGTTTAGCCGATAAACCACAACCTTGAAGAAATGCCGCAGGCAAACTTCCCGACTGTTCCAGGGTTTGAAAATCAACAAAACTCGAAGCTCTATGCCGGCATGTGTCAATATTTGTAATACCGGTTAAATCCACATCCACCAATAGCGTGTTACACAGTTCAACATTCTCAAAATTTACATTTTTTAAATTTGCACTGCGCAGATTAGCAAAACTCATATTGGCATTAACAAAATCGACATCGTGCAACTTCGCACCGGTTAAATTCGCGTTACTCAAATCAGCATTGGCTAATACAACGCTCGATAATTCTGCCTTCACTAATTGAGCATGGCTCAAATTAGCACGTGCTAAATGAGATTGATCTAGATTCGCGTTATTAAGATTCGTTTTATGCAAATATGCCGCTGTAAGCTTAGTATTGCTTAGGTTTGCGCGATATAGATTTGCGCGTAATAAATAGGCTTCCTCAAGTGAGGCATAACTCAAACTCGCCGCCGTAAGATCCGCATTTTCCAAGTGAACATAATCCATATTGCTCACACTCATATTGGCATGCTTAAGATTTGCATCATTGAGTGTTGCATGGTTGAGATTTGCATGGCTTAAGTTCGCGTTCTTTAGATTTGCGTGACTCAGATAAGCATTATGCAGATTAGCTTCGCTTAAGTTGGTTTCACTGAGATTGATACCACTTAATTCTTCTGCATGAAGTTCCGCATTGCATAAATCCGGCTTTATATCAGGGTTTCCCAGTCGCCACGTATTCCATGCATCGACGCCTTGTTTTAGTTTGTTTAAGTGTATTTTGTCAGCCATTGATGAAGATTCCATTCCTGTACACGCTCAAGGCAATTTTGGCAGTGTACTCTTGTTTTAAAGCCTTCGTTGCTTAAATGAATTTATCGGGCATATTTGACTTTTATTGGTCACAGTTCGCTAGTAAAAACTATGCACTTTTAGTGCAAGGCTTTAGCATTAATAAACAAGTGTGCGCAGCACCATCATTGCTTGAAAGCATAACGACTTTCAGTCCATAGTGGTTGAGTTAATGAAATTGCCCGACGCAGGAAAGATGCCCTAGAATTCCCGCAACGGAAGCACAAACTCTGCACGACATTAACACCCTCTTTATTTCCGTATCTCCGTTGAAAAATCACAGAACACCACTGCAAATGATCTAAAAAATGTAAACTGCGCGCACACTTAAATGAAACCTCTACAATTCTGCATAAACGCATTGCCCTTTCCGTTATTTCCGTTGTCGGTAATAGCCAAAAAAGGATACTGCTGGGGTTTTAATGAATATCATTGGCAGTCTGTTGATCACACTATTTATTATTAAATTTTTACCGCTGATATTTTCTTTATGGTAAAGTGATAGCGAATTAACTTACTTTTTTACACCTAGGGTCTGTTGGTTCTTTAGATTTTAATCTCTCCGGTTTCTGGCGTGTACTAGCAGAGGGTTATTGCATAGCTGAGGAATGTATATGAAAAAACTTCATGATTACTTCAAATATAGCCAATTTTTAGCGCTTGGCTGCATAACGACGCTGCAGATACCCCACGTATTGGCCCAAGAAAGCAGTGTAAGCATTGGGCTAGAATCACGCACTACTTACACTCGTTGGTATGAATATCCTAGCACCTATTTTGAAGAGACTTTTTCTATACTGGGTATCCGTGGTGAGCGCTATTATATGAACCTAGATATGAGTAGAGGGCAACTAGACCTAGGAATTGTTGGCGGACTTTATCCTTTAGGTTCTTACAATAATGGCTGGAATGAAGAGGCGAGTGCTTATGGATTACGCCCTGGCTTGATTAGTCAGTATTCATTGACGCTCAACCCAAAGATAAGTTTTCTCGCTCAAATGGAAGTTGCCTATTTACTTTTCTATGGTAGCGGCGATGTAAGATTTCACGATGAAGGTTTTGGCGTCTACTTTCCATCCATTGATGGCGGCTTAGGCTTAGCAATAAATAAGCTATCTCTGGGATCAATAACGTCCATTAAACTCTTATATACTTTTGGGTTTATCAACCTGGGCGTATCAACAGATAATTTTGTTCAAGGTTCTCCAATCATAGAAAATTGGAGCAACAGTAGCGTGACACTTATGTTTGATTTCTAAGACGACTGCATCAAAGTGAAGGAATACTTGCGCACCCATCATACCGATGCCTCTTTTAATCCGTTAGTTTTATTTTCCTTGTTGCGTGTTTTATAATCCACTTGGTATGTTCATTATCAGACTTTTCCCATTTTTTAATGAGTTTGATGGTCGGTTTTCTATTGACTTTAAGCCAATCTGTCAAATGATTAGCAACCGATTTTTTTACAAATTTAACCGGATCATCTTGCAATAGTTCGAGTATTTCAAATACCGGACTTGGATTATTTATAAACGTATCAAGTTTTGGCGCCCAAGGAAGCTTTGGCCGTAATCCCTCTGATGCCAGTCTGCGTACATGGAAGTTATCGGATTTTGCCCAGTGTTGCATTTGTTTTATGGTTTCTTTCGGATATTTTCTGATAAAAGGCCTGATAGCATATTCACCAGTGTTTCGTTTGGTAATTTCACTGATAGCATGGATAGAAATATCATAATCATCCAGACCATATTTCTCGACAAATTTTCCGATAGGCATTATCCAGTAATAGTTGGTAAACATTCCGGTTTCATTTGGGTTTTCATCTCCCACAATATTCAATAAAATAGTCACTGCTTGTGGGTAATCATTTGGCAGATAGTTGCGCAGTTCGTCAGCTAATAGCTCCACTCTTTGAGTATAGGTTTTTTCTGTACATTTTTTCTCAATATTGAAAACATAATCCGCCTTATCAAAACCTTTATGTGTCAACAAGATTTTATCCGATAACAATTCCGCAAGGTTTGCTCCAAACCAATCTGTAATTTTGTAATTTTTACTCATCGTTTAATCCTATTGTACGATGCCAATTAGAATATCATTGCTCTGCCGAAGGCTGATAGCGAACCAAATCAATTTTAACGCCACTCGGATCTTCAATAGAAAAATGTCTATCACCCCAGGGCTCATCTCTCAGATCAACCTTTATCTCAACCCCTTTTTCTTTAATTTTTTTATAAAGGCTATCCACATCATCTACTTCTATGGTGATAAACAATCCTTCACTCCGAAAAGGTTTATGAAAAAAAGGATCTTGAGTCGGATGATTAGGAAGCATGAAACTGATCTCAGATTGTTTATTTGGTGTGTGCATTAAGAGATAAAAATCATTTTCAAATATTGTCCCAAAGCCTAAAATACGCGTGTAAAAATCCTTACTTTCTTCTAGTCTGCTGGTTATTACGCCTGCGTTTAATTTCATAATAAAGGCTCCTCTATACCCGTGGCGTTATAGATTAAGTATTAAGCTCTAAGTCTAAGCTTAGTTCATTATGAAATATGTAAAACTCATTTCATTGTAAAAAACGGACATTATATATTTCTGAACGCCTGGCTTGGCGTAACCCCATAGAAATTCTTAAATTCTCTGATAAAATGAGATTGATCATAATATCCAAGATCAAAGAATAATTTATTTTTTCTTAAACTTTGATGAGATGGTTTTGCCTTTAGGATATTTTGAAACCGCACAACCTTACTAAAAACTTTAGCAGAGTCGCCAATATAGAATTCAAAGAGTCTGCGTAATTGGCGCTGACTAACCCCTGTATCCAGATCTTTTTCAATATTCACCACACCCGATTTTTTTAGGATTATGCCGATTGCTGCATGCAGCCGACTATCGCAATTGACACTTGTATGCGCTAAATAACTTAAGAAATAGCGGTCTAAAGCGTTTTTCACTTCTTGCATGGTGAGTTCATTCGAAAAATTATTGGCAATAAATTTTGCAACATCAGGAACTACAAGTGATAACTCCTCAAATCTATCGCTCAAGTCATAAGCACTGATATTGAACATCTGAGGAAACGCAGTGGGTAAAAATCGAATGCCAATGTAATGAAATGAATTGGCCAAAGGAAATACCGTATATTTTTTACAGAAACCCATGACAAAACTATCGCTCGGATTTCTCAATTCAAAAAAAATATCAATGCAACCATCAGCGACGACTCGATAATTAAACGGATCATGGAGTGATTTAGTCGTTTTCAGCTCCCAATAACAGTAAATAAAGTTTTGCAATTCGCTAGCGGACAAAAATTCGTAATACGTTACTGCTTTAGCAGCTTGTTTTACCGTCGGTTGAATAGGTTTGTAAAGCTGCCGAATGTGATATGATTTATTCAATTAAAAAACTTCCTTCATCATTACGCACAAAATGGTTATATTTCTTACATAAACCCTTAAAAAAAATAAAGAGGAAAAAAATTGGATTCGGCACTTGGCCACAACATATTGAAAGCTGGTTACATGCATCTGAAAAATATTCTGGAATATTTTTACGTTATGAGGACTTACGACAAAATTGCCAAGAATTTAGAAAAATCATTTAGTTTCTATCCCCCAATGACTTTAACGAAGACCGCTTTAAAATTTGCAACTCCAAATGGAATATGGACTGACGGGGTTGTTTATCTGATAGGTTAAGGAATGGTTATAACAGCCGCCAGAAATTAAATTTTGCTGGCGGCCACAAGATCTCCGATATTATTTAAAAGTAATCGACCAGCTATCAATAAAA
>CAZWUO010000099.1:0-12529 GCA_964636675.1 uncultured Ectothiorhodospiraceae bacterium | reverse complement strand
GGATACCACCTCATCCGCCTACTTGTTATTTGTCAGCCATTATTCCATGAGCGACAACACTTGGACGACGCCTGCATTAATCTCAGATGGCGGAATGGATGTCGAATCATTCAAGCTCGCTGTTGACGGTTTGAGCAATGCATTTATTGTCTGGCAGTCTACCGATCACGGACTGAGCGGCTTCTCTCTTGAACGCATTTATGCAAAAAGATACACCGATGGAGCCTGGGAAACGACCTCAACCGTCATCAGCAACGACGCAGGAAACGCGAGCAAGCCAAGCATCAGCACGGATAACACGGGCAATGCATGGCTCAGCTGGCTACAAACGAATACTATCTCGCGCAGCAGCACTACCAGCATTTGGGCTAACAGGTTCGATATTGATTCAACATCTTGGGAAACCGCTGGACTCGTTGAAAGCAGCGACTTGCCCACTCAAAACCCCAGTATTCATGCAGCAAACGCGGTGATTATCGCCGCCTGGGAACAACAAGATCCTAAAGACCTTGATAGAAACAACGATACTGAAGTCATTAATATCTATATGAGTCTCTATGATACGAATACGAGCGCATGGGGAACGGCCACATTGCTCGAAAATGATGAGGTCTACGATGCAACACTACCCACAATATATACTCAACCGAATAACGGAACCATTATCACCTGGCAGCAATATCAAAACCCCGTTAACAACTCAGGCTTCGCCCTGTTCAGCAAAACCTATTCGCCTAGCTCAGGATTAAGCACCACGTCCATCATTACCAGCGGCGGCCAGATATCGAACAGCAATTTATTAATCTCAGGAAATAATACGGTTGCGTTGTGGGAAGAACAAGCCAATACATCAGGAATAGTCCAGGGGAAGTTTAAAAAATAGCGCCCTGCATCAAATAATCTCAAAAAGTCCCAACAAAAAAGCCGGAGCAATAATGCCCCGGCGAAGAATTCAGAACGGACTGAGGGAGGGAGGAGGGATCCGTTCTGCAATCTGTTTAGCGTCCTCATTGACAAAAGCTTTAGACTCATACTTTTAGCGTCCATTAAAATAGAAATCTAGAACTTGCATATTTAACTTGGAAAACGCCTACGATAACCCCATTTAGGAGCTAGGAAACCTCTGATTAAGGCATCCACAACAGACATTATTTTCTATTAACTATTTGATTTTGAGGCAAAAATGAAGCGGATTTTTCTTTTTTTAGTGACCAACTTAGCCATCGTTTTGGTATTAAGCATTTCATTAAGAATCCTAGGTGTGGATTCTATCCTGGATGAGCAAGGTTCCGGAATCGACTTTAATTCATTATTGATATTCTCGGCAGTATTTGGATTTGGCGGCTCACTTATTTCATTAGCCATATCAAAATGGAGCGCTAAACGCATGACTGGCGCTCAAGTCATCGAAACACCACGCAATCAGACTGAAAAATGGTTAGTCGAAACCGTGAAAAGACACGCCCAGCAAGCAGGCATTGGCATGCCCGAAGTAGCCATCTTTGATTCGCCTGAGCCTAACGCATTCGCCACTGGAGCTTCACGCAATAAAGCATTGGTCGCCGTAAGCACCGGATTGATGCAAAACATGAACGCCGACGAAGTTGAAGCCGTTATCGGACATGAAGTTAGCCATATCGCCAATGGAGACATGATCACCCTCGCACTGATTCAAGGTGTGGTAAATACCTTTGTCATATTTCTCTCACGCATTATTGGACACATCGTAGATAGAGTGGTGTTTAAAAACGAAAGCGGCCATGGCCCGGCCTTTTGGATTACCGCAATCATCGCCGAAATCATATTAGGTATATTAGCCAGCACCATCGTCATGTGGTTTAGCCGCAAACGTGAATTCAAAGCCGATGACGGCGGCGCCAGTCTCGCAGGACGCGAAAAAATGATCTCTGCATTGCAAGCCTTGCAACGCGCGTCAGGCCAACCCTCAACCATGCCCGATCAATTGGTTGCATTTGGTATTTCCGGCGGACTGCGTGAAGGCATGAAAAAAATGTTTAGCTCTCATCCCCCACTCGAAGAGCGAATCAGAGCATTACAAGCTCAGCAATAGATAACATTTAGCGAACCTCTGATCAACTTTTTAAGAGCAATCCGGCAGCGCTAACAATGCTGCTGGTTATTGCACAACTTAGGAGTGAGCACGTTAAATCTTATATCAATTGACGACACGCCCTAAAACAAAGATCGCAGTCTTAGGCCTACTACATAAGTATTGCCTAAAAGGGAAGACATCGCGGGCTGATGAATGAATTGCAAATTGGGCTGGATGATAAGCCAATTACTGAGCGTCGCTTTATAGGTTATTTCAAACGTCGTTTCTACGACAAAACAGCAATCATCGGCAATCCTATTACCATCAAAATCCACACCTTCGTTGGCCTGAATAAAGGCATCACTTTGCCGACTGTGAGAAATGCCCAGACCAAAAATATCTTTGGAGCGGCCAGGAATCAAGCCACTAAAATTAAGCCCCATTGCTACAAATCGATCCACTCGAGAAATTCCAGACTCAGTTTGCCCAGCCATTGCAAACAAACCAAGCGAATCGCCTAAAGCACGCTCCCCCAGAAAATATAGACCACCAATGCCTGGCTCATCAAATTGACCACGCTCGCCTACGATGTCAAAATTTTCTGCTAGGCCCGCAAACTCATTGATCTTTTGATACAAATACCAAGCGCCCAAAGCGAGTTTAAAATACGCGCGGCTCCTCGGTACGCTTTGCACTATCCCCATCTCAATAATATTAAAACTGCCCTCACGCTTATTAATTCTTAACTCCGAGGGATCATTTCCCGTCTCAGGACGCCCATCGTAAACCCCAGCTAAAATATACGAATCCGCGGACAATGCTGATTTATAACGCAGACCCAAAGAGGTATTGGGATAAGACGAAGGTTTAGCCACAGACCGTAGCGCCATGCCCATGCGAAAAGAATTATTAATAAACAGTCTGCCATACTCAGTACGGTAAAACTCTGTATCAATATTATGCAGCCCAAACAATATCGCCGACTTGCTGTATAAAAACTCCTGCTCATACCATAGCTGCAACAGCTTAGTTGCATTATCGTTCCCATAGTCAATACTGCTCAAACCATTAAAATCACCGACAATTCCACTCGGGCTATTAGCTGCCGCAAAATAAAACATAAGCTGTGTATGCAATATCCCATCGCGCCACAAACCAAAACCCGCAGAGTTTAAACGCATTACATACTCAACGAGCAAGGCACTCCCTGAATTAATATCATTACTTGGATCACCGCCGGAAGCCAGAGAAAAATAGTCCGCCGTCAGCAATAAACTTTGCATTATTGCTTTACCCGTAGGCTTTGCCAACAATAATGATGCATTCTGCTCAACGGCAACTTCTGGCACGGAATGTTTATCAACATCAATCGGTATATTCTTAGTTTTTGTATCACTTACTGGCGATGAAGGTAATTTATTTATTGCGTCTCGTGTGCGTTCAAACGGATCAACCGATAAATCAGGCCTACGCTCCGATCCCGAAAGCGACTCTGCAGAATGAGCAACCACCGAAAAAAGTAACAACATAATAAGTCCAAGTTGAAACACTTGAGCTCTTCCCCGTGTGTTCTGCATTTTTTCTCCCATTGACTAAGACACTTTTTTAATATCAATAAATTTATTGGCGTGATCAAAACGAATTTCAAAATAACCACTAATTCCACCGTGCAGAATATAAGGTCTAAGAATAGAAATAGGAAACTGAATCTTCACACCGTTTACATCATGCGCAAGCACTTCAGTTACCGCACCTTGATAATAACGCAATAAATCATCAGGACTAATTTTCAGGTACACTGTGGTGGTTCTATGCATAATTTAAAAACATGAAAAATACGACCTTACAAATTCTAACTCAAATTCAAGAAATAGAAGAAACTGCCTGGCATTCCATCGTATCTGATGCGGACCCATTTTATTCTTATGCGTTTTTGCATGCCCTAGAAAAACACCATTGTGTCGGATCAAGCTTAGGCTGGTTACCACGCCATCTGATATTACGAAATAATAATAACGAAATTATAGGAGTTCTTCCTCAATACTTAAAATTCAACTCTTATGGCGAATTAGTTTTTGACTGGGCCTGGGCTGATGCACTGCATAGAACAGGTAGAGCATATTATCCCAAACTGGTTAGCTGTATTCCATATACGCCTGCGACGGGTAAAAGGCTATTTGTTAAAAATAATTCAATTGAAATAAAAAAACACTTTATCAAAGAGATTATCAATTACGCGAACGTGCAAAACGTATCTTCATGGCATTGTTTATTTCCTGATTTCGATGACTTGCAAATCATGAAATCTGCAGGACTATTACATCGCATTGACTGCCAATTTCATTGGCATAATAACAACTATAACAATTTCGACGACTTCTTAACGCATTTTTCATCCCGGAAACGCAAAAATGTGCGCAAAGAACGTCAAAAAATTGAATCTTCGGGAGTCATAGTGGAAACTTTTCATGGAACAGATATGAATCGTCAGCTATGGACACTTATTTATCCTTTTTATGCAGAAACTTTTTTGCAAAAAGGCGGCATCCCTACACTCAGCATAGAGTTTTTTATTGAAATATCAAAGCGAATGGGGGCAAACATTGTGGTAATAGCCGCAAGTTATCAACAGGAATATGTTGCCGCTGCGATTTGCTGGCGTAACCAACATACACTTTATGGTCGACACTGGGGGTGTAAACAAACATTTGACAGCTTACATTTCGAATTATGCTACTACCAAGGCATCGAATATGCGATCAAGAACCAGTTATCGACATTCGAACCCGGAGCACAAGGCCCCTATAAAATAAGCCGCGGCTTTCTACCCACAGCAACATGGTCAGCACATTGGATTCGTGACGCAGACTTTAAACACGCGATCAAATCTCATCTCGATCGTGAACAAAAAATGGTATTGCAACATATCGAATCACTCAAACAACACTCCCCCTATCGCCAAGCAGATGAATAAACATAAAAAAACTCCGCAACCGAACAAGCTTACATTTACCGCATAAACGTAATCATCGAGTAGCGGGGAATTAAGTTTCTACGCTACTCTACGAATGCAACAGGGTACGAGAGATAAAACCATAATATAATCAATGCATTGATCAAGGCATACGCAAAACACCTTATGTACATACGCGCAAGCTTTAGCAGAAAAACTGCGGCGCAGATCACATTTAGAAGTTTTTTTGAAAAGTCAATATAGCAAGCTTTGCATAATTTTAGTACGCTGGTAACCAGTGGGCTAGCCAATGATTTGCCAACCACAGAATACCTGCTTATGAAAAAAGCATGTGTCGCCATAAAAAATATGGTAATTTTGTCAAGAATTATTTCTTTGCGCTTATATTAAGTTATAGTCGTCATGAGATTTATTTAGACTGTAGTGAGACGTTTCGGCGCAATAGCTGCGTTAGAGAAATGCGATAACATCCAGAATAATGTATTAATGTTTTAAGAATGGAGACATGAGATGACTCATTCAATCGAAGAAGCCGTTAGCGAACGACGAGCTCTATCACACCAAGCAATAGATAGACTTGTAGAACATCGAACCAAGATGCTTGCCCTCTATTCCGAGCTGGCGGTTCGTCGCCCCTTTAACCAATCATCTTCGATTGTTGAATTATTAAAGCAATTCTGCCAATCACTGGTTGACTATTCCGCCGATGCTCACTTTCGACTTTATCGATATGTCGATAACGACCAGGAACGCAGAATGTCGGTCTCAAAAGTAGCCAAAGAAGTCTACCCCTACATTGAACGCTCAACGCAAAAAATTCTAGACTTCAATGACCGCTACGACTCAGATGAACACTGCGCAGACTCTCTTGGAAAATTAGAAAATGACTTATCCCTACTGGGGGAGATCCTTGCCGATAGAATTGAACTTGAAGATCGACTCATTGAAGTATTGGGCAAGTCCAGAAGCTAAAGCACAATCAACTACCTGCGTATATGCGTATCTACGATTCGATATCAAAAAATCAGGCCTATTGATTTTTTCAACTCAATCTTCCAAATACGTATAACCCGCTAAACCGGCTTTCAGCTCAGACAAATAGTGTGCACTCAGGGTTTGCTCCAGCGATGCTTGGTGCAAACGCTGCTGATATTTCGCTAGTAAAGTTGCCGTATTAAAATGCACGTAACGTAATACCTCGTCAACCGTATCCCCATGTTCCGGCTCGCTCAACTGATAAGAGCCATCCGCGTTGATCTGCAAATTGACGGAATGAGTATCACCAAATAAATTATGCATGTCGCCTAATATCTCCTGATAGGCACCCACCATAAAGAAACCCAATAGATAAGGCTCATCCGCTATAATGTGGTGTGCGGCCATGGTTTTTTCAACGCTTTCGTTATTTACATATTTCGTAATACAACCATCCGAATCACAGGTAATATCTTGTAATATCACTCGCTTTTCAGGTTTTTCATCCAGCCGATGTAACGGAGTGATGGGAAAAATTTGATCAATCGCCCAAACATCCGGCAGCGACTGAAAAATAGATAAATTACAAAAATATTTATCGGCGAGCTTCTCCGACAAATCATCCAAAATTTCGCGATGCGCACGCACAGAGGGGTGCAATAGCGCTTGTATATTGCGGCAAATAGCATAATAAAGCTGCTCCGCATGCGCACGTTGCTGCATATTTAATAAACCATGCATATACGCTTCATAGGCTTCGATAAACCAGTACACGGCATCATGATAAGCTTCTACCGCAGATTTTGAATTCAGACTGCCAAGGGTGTCTGCTAAATTTTGCAGAATAAGAGGATCATCTGTGGAAACCTCAGCTACATAGTTCCGTCCCGGTAACTCCTCGCTATCCACCACATTGGTAATCAATACTGCATGATGAGCCGTCAAAGCGCGACCCGATTCGGTAATAATATTCGGGTGTGGTAACTCGTGCTCTTGACACACTTCCCATAACGCTTGCACGACATCATTGGCATATTCACTCACGCTGTAATTCATTGAGCAATAACTACGCGAACGAGTCCCCTCATAATCGACACCTAGGCCACCTCCTACATCCACCGTGGTAATATTCGCACTTAAGTGACGCAGCTCGGCATAAAATCGCGCAACTTCTTTAAGACCTTTTTGAATGTCTCGAATATTGGCCAGCTGCGAACCAAGATGACAATGCACCAATTGTAATGTGTGCAATAATTCAGCGCGCTCTAAGCGACTGACCACTTCAAGCACATCCGTAGCCGATAAACCAAATTTGGATTTTTCACCACCGGTATTTTGCCAATTCCCCTTGCCAATGGAATACAAACGTATCCGAATCCCCAGCAATGGCTCGATCCCAAGATCTGCACTTGCTTCGATAATCAATGCGAGCTCAGACATTTTTTCGACCACAATGTAAATCTGGTAACCCAATTGCCGACCAATTAATGCGAGCCGAATATACTCGCGATCTTTATATCCGTTGCAAACGATAATTCCGTTTTGCGGCGCATAGGCCAGCACAACCATTAGCTCAGGCTTGCTACCGGCTTCCAGTCCCACTGCCAATCCATTTTTTTTCTTGTCACTCTCTAGTAAATGCTCAATCACCGTTCTTTGTTGATTCACCTTAATGGGGTAAACAGCAGTGAAATCACCTAAAAACGACTTTTGCTTGATGGCGAACTGGAACGCTTGTGCTAGCTGATAAACGCGCTCTTGTAGAATATTGCTCACTCTCAGCAATACAGGAAAACTGAGGTCTTTCTGCAATATCGCGTTAGCCACTTCATATAAATCAACACGGGTGTTATTGCCCCCGCACGTACTCTTAACACATATATGCCCGGCTGCATTGATATCAAAAAAACCACTACCCCAGTGATCGATATTATATTGTCTTCGCGACCGTTCGATATCCCAATGATCCATTGTCCTAAAACCCCTCAGTTAAACTCATAGCAGAGTCCAGCGATTAACAAACTAGATATTTTAGATAGTCAAATTCAAAACCGCTCATTATAATGCACCCTTGCATATTGCCATTCATCCTGAAGGACTCGCAGCAAACATTTTCCCCGAATTATACAAAAAAACGAGCACTAGTGACGATAAAGATTTATTAATCACATAAAGTCGCTATTTTTAGAGGTCTTAACCAAGGATTTTTTAAATGATAAAAGGTGATAATTGGTTTACCGAAGTATGGGAACCAGAAGGCGCGGCATTTTCCTTGAAAACACGTGCATTACTGCATAAAGAAAAAACACCGTTTCAGGAAATCGCCATTTATCAAACGGAGAAATTTGGCAACCTAATGGTCATCGACGGTTTTTTCATGGTCACCGAGCGTGAGAATTTCCTCTATCACGAAATGCTGGCTCATCCTGCATTATTCACTCACCCCGACCCTAAAAAAATCTTGATCATCGGTGGTGGAGACTGTGGCACATTGCGTGAGGTATTAAAACATTCCGGGGTAGAAAAAGCCCAGCAAATTGAAATTGATGAACGAGTCACCCGGCTATCTGAGCAATATTTTCCCGAACTTTGTAGCGCAAACCATGACCCGCGTGCTGAGCTATTGTTTATTGACGGCATTAAATACGTGCAGGATGCAGAAAATGCGAGCTATGATCTCATCATTATCGATAGCACCGACCCCATCGGGCCCGCCGAGGGTTTATTCTCTAAGCCCTTCTACGAGCAATGCTTTCGAATACTAAAAACGCAAGGCATCATTGTGCAGCAAAGTGAGTCGCCGCTGTATCACTTAAAACTCATCAAAGAAATACGCGCAGCCATGCATGCCGTTGGGTTTATTGATTCAAATACTTTATTTTTTCCACAGCCTTGTTATCCATCAGGCTGGTGGTCAGCAACCATGGCATGTAAAGACGGATCAAGCACCCAATTCCGCGCTCAAGATGCCTGCCAAAAAACCTTTGCAACCATTTATTACAATGCAGATATTCATCGGGCCTCACTGGCCACACCCGAATTTTTCCGCAAAGAACTTAAACTATAATCCTAGAATCCGCAGTTGTATGCTTTAGTTAAAATAATATTGGTAGTTAATGGAAACCGTAGAAAACTGCATATTCGAGTGTTTTTCTTCCGTAAAACTAAGTTTTATTGATTGATTTCGGGTTAACACAAAATTATGTAGATATGTCATTCTAGACCGGTAGCTTCCATTCAAAAACTGCTCAGCACTCAATTCCAAGCGCGCCGTGGAGTTTTTAAAATGCCAAAGCAAACCGTTTGCTATGCCTACTGCAGGCTCTAAGATATACGCAACAGTTTCTTTCCCCCTTTCAATTCGAGTAATCGCAAAGGAGTAAACCACAGCTTTTTGTGCAACGGAGTATGTGAGGCCAGCGCCACCCGATAAATGAGCAACAAGACGGTCTTCATCATTAACGAATTGGCGCTCCAATCCAGTAAAAACTCGCCAGGAAACTGATTGAAAAAAGTCGGTTCGAGGATTTAAAGAGAATATATCAATGACATCCAACCTATCAAGCTCCACCTGTTGGGGTTTTTTATTCATGCGTAATTCTGTATTGGCCATATTAATTTGAGCACCGGCCAAAAACCCTTTCAGATTATCTTCTAGGCTATGGAAAGCGGCTCTAAAAGATAACTTACTGTATAATTTATTATTACGCTCTGTTAAGCCCGTGGATATTTGACGAGACCCATGTCCTTGTTCAGGCGGTACGGGTGGCACTAATGAATTTGATTTATGCGAATGGCGCGGAAGCGCATTTAGCGATTTCAATAATTGAAAACTGTGTTTAGAGACAATTTTATTCTTTGCTTTTCCAGATTGCTGATAACGTAAATAGCGGTAGGCAGCATCAATCACATTGCGCCGCATATTAATCGGTATTTTCGCAAAATCAGGATGCTCAATTCGTGATGGCGCGACGGCAATTTGTTTTACGAGCCGCTGTTCTTTTTTAGATATTGTATTTAATAATGCACTTAGCTCTGTTATTTGGGCAGGACGATACTGAGAACTTTCTATTAATCCTGCTTGATCGATTGCCTTAATCGTATCAATGGGTGCTGTGGTTAACCCAAAAAGATCACGCAGTTTTAATGCGGGACGCGCAACCTCCAGTAATTCAAGCAATCGATAAGAACAATTTTCATCAAAAAAATAATAATCGAAATTAATATTCCGTAGTTCCCATAAATGCATCACCATGCGTTCAACTTCTATGGGCGTGAGATTTAAGCTATATTCCCAAATATCACGCTCTTCGAAGCGATTATATTCGCGAATTTTTTTGAAATAAGGGACGACTGAAAACAAACCAGGGTAAGCTCCGGTTATACCTTTGTAAGCATAAAATATCGAGTTATCCACTGCATCCGTATTGGCTGCAAAATTTACTGCATATGAGAGTAGCTTAGATTGCTCAGTATCTACTGACGGGTCAAGGCGGAGTAAAGTATGACCAAACATAGATGAAGGGCTATTTAAGTAGTACGTAGGAAAGATGATGCTGACACGTTGCGCCTGCATCGTTGAATGCCAGCTTTTATATTCTCGGCAATGGACTACCGGTAAAAAACGCTCGTCAATTGATAAGCGCTGTTTGAGCCAAGCGAAACGAGCGACAAATCGACATTGCGGATGTTCATCGCCGAATATATTCGTACGATAAAATGCGGCGATTGTTGCTAATAATTCAGCTCGAGGATTCGTTGCACCATCTTTGGCGAAAAAAAAATTTTTATCATCCGCGTGGCTAAAATACTGGTCAGAGAAAAATGATTTTTTATAATAATGGACGAGATTATGCCACTCTTTATGTTGCCAAAGTTCCTTTTCTATGGCTATTTTTTGGAGAATCAGAGCTTTATCGGATACTGCATTAGCCGAGGCGACGCAGCAAAGAAGAAATAATACAAGACAAAAAACAATTCGAATTTGCACAAAAAATAAACTTTAACAGAAAATGAAACGTCAATAATACACCCAAAAACCACACGGTTCGCTTGATAGCAACGAGCAACATTCTACATCTGCAATCGAAATCTAACTGGTTTTTTCAGGTTTAAAGAACACTGCGCAATAACTGGCAAACGCCGTAAGTAGTCTGCTGACGACAATCGCAAGAGCTACACCTTACTTTCGATATATCGTATAGCTCTTACTATCTGATTATTTATCTTGATAATATGCTTATGCAGCGTATTTAGTAAGCTGAGGATTTTCGCGCATCATTTGTTTTAAAGAAATGACAACTTCCTTAGCTGTCACATTTTCATGCGGAAAAATATTCTTGAAGTTCTCATGGGAGACTTTAGCAAATAAAGCACGGTCTGTCTTTTTTACGCCTAAAAGTGCGGCAACGGCATCCAAGGCCTCGCCTTGCCCTCGAGCAACATCTTCTATGAGTTCATCCATCAGGTTATACACCATGGCATCTCCAGCATAGGTAATATTACCGTCTGTTGAACAACCATTAGTGCCCGAAGTCATGCCAAAAGTTGCATTTCCAGAAGTACCATTGGTTGTGGATGCACCGAAGTGAGATACGAAACCTGATTTTCCGTCAAACAACATATTTCCCCAACCACAATTAGGGCCACCAGGCGCTTCTGCCATTGCAGTTGATGATGCCGCAAGTATAAATGATGTCAATATCAATCGTCTCATTTTCTGCTCCGTAATTTGTGAATTTAAATGTGATATTTAAAGTACCGATGCAATGTTAGTTCAAAATTTAAATATTGACAACTTTTAGATTTTTTAACTGAACAAAAAAAAACGGATGCCGCAGCATCCGTTTTAGCTTTTTTCAGGCCTGGCAAATTAGTGAATTAATTCGCCGAGAAAGATAACCCGAAATTATTTATTGGTAAACTCAGGATAGGCCTCCAAGCCACACTCTGAAATATCTACCCCTGCGTACTCTTCTTCTTCCGAAACACGCACACCCATAATGACTTTTATAATAAACCAAACAATCAAGGAAACTACAAAAGTCCATACCAGGATCGTTACCAGTCCAGTCAACTGACCGACAACCGTCGCATCACTATTAGAGATCACAACCGCCATTAATCCCCACATACCAACAACACCATGCACAGAAATCGCACCTACGGGGTCATCTAATTTTAGCTTGTCTAAGGAAATGATTGAGAAGACAACGATAAGCCCACCTATTGCCCCTATGCCTGTTGCGAGCAACGGAGTTGGCGCTAAAGGCTCAGCGGTTATCGCCACCAGACCGGCTAAAGCACCATTAAGCGCCATGGTTAAATCTGTTTTTCCAAAGAGCAAACGTGCCGCAATCATCGCTGCAATCACACCCCCGGCAGCGGCCATATTGGTATTAACAAATACCTGGGCAACGGCATTCGCTTCACCAACGTCAGACAGCTTCAACTCAGACCCCCCGTTAAAACCAAACCAACCCATCCATAAGATGAACGTACCCAAGGTCGCTAATGGCATGTTGGCA